>RFNX01000455.1 GCA_009926905.1 Flavobacteriales bacterium | reverse complement strand
ACTTGAATTTCCAGAACAAATGGTATCACTATTCACTGATATGGTAGGTGTAGGGTTTACAGTTACTGTAGCAGATGCATTTGACGGAGTACATCCTCCTAATGAATAAGTAACAGTATAGTTCGTTGTGGTAATTGGAGTTACTGAAATTGCATCAGTAGTTTCATTTGTTGACCATAAGAAAGTACCTCCAGTTTGGCTTGGAACTGCTGTTAATGTCCCTGTGACACCAGAACATAAAGTGAGTGAATTAACTGTAAGTGTTGGTGCTGGATTTACCGTGATTATTGCACTTGCATTAGCTGGCGTACATCCTCCCAATGAATAAGTAACTGTATAATTCGTTGTTATTGTTGGCGCATCAGTTATACTGCTTGTAGTTGCTCCAGTAGACCAGGTATAAATTCCACCAAGCAACGAAGGAGTAGCAGTTAATGTTCCTGTTTCTCCTGAACAAATTGTGATAGACGCAACTATAAGTGTTGGTGCTGGAGTAACCGTAATAGTTCCAGTTGTAACTGAAGGTGTACAGGAACCAAAAGTATAAGTTAAAGTGTAGTTAGTCGTTGTTGTCGGTGCATCGGTTATTGAAGTAGTTGTCGCACCTGTTGACCAATTATAAATACCACCTGAAATTGTTGTTGTAGCAGATAATGTACCTGTTTCACCTGAACAAATTGTTATAGGAGAAATTGATACTAATGGGGCTGGATTTACTGTTATAGTTCCCGAAGCGGTTGAAGGTAAACATGTTCCACTAGTATAAGAAACACTATATGTTGTTGTTGAGGTAGGTGAAACACTAATTGAACTTGTAGTCGCACCATTTGACCAACTATATGTTCCTCCTGTTTGAGAGGGAGTAGCAGTTAAAATAGTTGTTTCTCCTGAACAAATTGTAGCACTGTTAACTGTCACTGTCGGCGGTGCAGTAACATTAACTGTCATAGAAAATGGAACCGAACATACTCCAGAGGATGGTGTAAAAGTATAAACGGTCGATCCAGCATTTGATGTATTAATGGAAGAAGGGTTCCATGTTCCAACAATTCCATTTGCAGAGGTGGAAGATAAGGTTCCAGGAGTTGCTCCGGCACAATAAGGACCTAATTGAGTAAAGGTTGGAACGTTACCATTTGTTACGGTAATACATTGACTTTGATTGTAAACACAACCAAAATTATCTGTAACAGAATAATTAAAGCAATTAGAACCAACAGTTGTTGGAGAAACAGTAGCTGTGGTAGGTCCTGTTGAAGTTAAAGCTGCATTTGATGACCATCCTTGACTAACAATTGTTGGTGTAAAAGAACCTGACGCAGGAGCTAAAGCTGGATTGAAATTAATGTCCCAATTAAATATATAACCATTATCTGCACCAAGATTATCAGTTACTTGAATAGTCCAAGAGCCATTTAAAGGACACCCAATTAAATTAGTAAATGGTTGTTGAGGCATATAACTTCCAGCATTTATAGATGCAGAAGACGGACTTCCGCAATTGGAGGTGCTACCATTTATCAACAAGGTTGTTGCTGTAGGAGTGAAACAATAATTTCTACCACTACCTGGACCAGTTGCTGGATCATCCAAAGGGCAACCCAAATAAGTTCCAGCACCTCCAGGATAAGATTTTAGAATGGATGATTGTCCATTGGGACAAATAATTCTTATCTGTAAATCTCCCATATATGAATGTTCCATGTTTAAACAGACATTCTGAATATCTGCAACTGTTTGAACTGTTTGAGAACTTGTAAAACAATTCACTGTAATCGCGGTGCTGTAGGAAGCTCCAGAACCATCTGGTAAAAAGGTGGTTCCACTAATTGGTGGTGTGCAATTTTGATTAAAAGGAACAGGAGTGACCGATGCTGTTAATGTTGAAGTTTGACCTTGACAAATGGTTGTTGGATTGGCAGCAGTTGTAATGGTAGGAGTCGTAGAAACTTGAACTATTCTGTTTATTTGGTTTGTATTAGAGCAACCCGATGGATCTGTAATATTTAAGTTTACAACATAAGCGCCCGAATTTGGATAAGAATAATTTGCAGTTTGACCTGATGATGTATTGCCATTCCCCATATTCCAAGAATAATTGGCTCCAGCTCCAGAAGATGAAAACGTTCCGGCACCTGAGAAACTCACATTTTGTCCTTGACAAACGCGAATAATACCATCAGCCTGTGGTGCAGGGTTGGAGGAAACAAAACTGGAGGTAATTAATTGGCAAGGATTGATACAACTTATTGCAGCTGTCCATCCTGCATAGGTAACTGAACCGTCTGAGGTAAACCTAAAAGTTAAACAACCGCTTGTATTTGTAACATTTGCAGTAATATTTCCTGGACTTGCCGAACCAGAAAAGGTACCTAAAGATGGGGCTGCTGTGCTATTTCCATCATAAATAGTTAAATAATCGTAGTTACTTTCTAATGCAAAACTTGAAAAATTTACATTCAATCTTCCTCCAGGAGTTGAAGGACAAATTGTGAATGTTTGATTTTGATTGTTAGAATAATTACTTGTACCACCACTATCGTAAAATGTTCCATTACAGGCAGTTAAAGAACCATTTGCCATAATTATATTAGTAGATGGTGGTGGAGGCGTAACGCAAGAAATTGAAGCTGTCCAGCCAGAATATGTTACAGAACCATCGGTGGTAAAACGAAACGTCAAACATCCATTACTTGCGCTTGAAATGATGGTTCCAGGACTGGTAGTTCCAGAATAGGTACCAATCAATGGTGCCGCCGAACTGTTACCATTATATATGTATAAATAGTCGTAATTTGATTCTAACTGAAATGCAGAAAAAGCAACCTGAACGGATTGTCCAGTTG
>RFNX01000079.1 GCA_009926905.1 Flavobacteriales bacterium | reverse complement strand
TAACAATACTCCTCGTGTGCAAATCGACGACCGTCAATATTCGCCACAAGAAATTTCTGCAATGATTCTTCAAAAAATGAAAAAAACTGCTGAAGATTATTTAGGTCAAGAAGTGACTGAAGCAGTTGTTACTGTTCCTGCTTACTTCAACGATTCTCAACGTCAAGCAACGAAAGAAGCTGGAGAAATCGCTGGTCTTACAATCAAAAGAATCATCAACGAACCAACAGCTGCAGCCTTAGCTTACGGTTTAGATAAAAAAGGTATCGACCAAAAAATCGTAGTATTTGACTTCGGTGGCGGTACACATGACGTTTCTGTACTAGAATTAGGTGACGGTGTATTTGAAGTATTATCAACGGACGGTGACACGCACTTAGGTGGTGACGACGTGGATGAAACAATCATCAAATGGTTGGCTGATGAATTCAAAAACGATGAAGGTTTAGATTTACGTCAAGATCCAATGGCATTACAACGTTTGAAAGAAGCGGCAGAGAAAGCAAAAATTGAATTGTCTTCAACTACTTCTTCTGAGATTAACTTGCCATACATCATGCCAGTTAATGGTATTCCAAAACACTTAGTTAGAACATTAACGCGTGCGAAATTCGAACAATTAATTTCTGAAATCGTTGAAAGAACAATCGCTCCTTGTCGTTCAGCTTTGAAAAATGCAGGTTTATCACCTTCAGATATCAACGAAGTAATTTTAGTAGGTGGTTCAACTCGTATTCCAATCATTCAAGATGCAGTAGAGCGTTTCTTCGGAAAAGCACCTTCTAAGGGAGTAAATCCTGACGAAGTTGTAGCAATCGGAGCTGCAATCCAAGGTGGCGTTTTAACAGGTGAAGTAAAAGACGTATTGTTATTAGACGTTATTCCTTTATCAGTTGGTATCGAAACAATGGGTGGTGTTATGACGAAATTAATCGACGCGAACACAACTATTCCAACTAAAAAATCTGAAACATTCTCAACAGCTTCTGACAACCAACCATCTGTAGACATCCACGTGATTCAAGGTGAGCGTTCAATGGCTGGAGACAATAAAACATTGGGAAGATTCCAATTGACAGATATTCCACCTGCACCAAGAGGAGTTCCTCAAATCGAAGTT
>RFNX01000392.1 GCA_009926905.1 Flavobacteriales bacterium | reverse complement strand
TCTATTCCTTCACCTTCTAGTGTGTTTTGTAGAATGTGTGCATCAATAGCAGAATTGCATGTTTTGATAGTAATCAGTGACATAAAGATGATTTAGCGTCCTTTGAAAATAGATCTACGACTTACCATATAACTCATGTTTACTTCAACAGAATGTTTGTAGGCCGTTCCAGCTATTCCCATTGTGTGGTCGTACGAAATTCCAAATTTGAAATTACCTAAATCCAAACCAACATAAGGCGCAAATGAACCAGGAATGCGCACGTAAACTCCAAGGTTTAAATTGCGTTCATTGGCAACGGATGTCAAGCGTTGAATGTCTTTTAAATGAAGAATGTAAAACAAACCTAAATTGGTTTCTTTATGTTTTCCTTGGAAGAATTGATAACCTGTAAATCCTAAGCCAGAAAAACTGTTCAACCCAATTCTTAAGTTCGTATGAATGCAAATTTTCATGTACAATTTATCTTCCGTCAGCCCACTGAAACGCAACTCAGGTTGATTCACGTGCTGAAAAGAACCTCCCAATTGAAAAGAATTGTCTTTCGATTTATATTTCACATTTCTACTTTTCTGAAAGCGATACGCCAAACCCAAACTAGCATCCACATAAGTAAAAGCAGTCATTTGGTTCATTTCTCCAGAATTAATACTCGGATCGAAAGCAGTTCCATTCCATTGATTGTAAAAAACCAAGCGCGAAAAATCTGCCGAACGACTGTTGAACGATGTTTGAATACCAGCGGAAAGCCAATGTCCTTCACTTATTGGAATGTTTCCACTTGCAGTTAATCCACCAACGTTATTCGTTAATTTAGAATCGCCACCTATGTCATTTGTAAAGAAAATTCCAACCCCGAGGAAAGGTTTTTCTTTTCCAGGTTTTTTTCCAATACTCATTTCACCCAAAACGCTTGTTGTCGCAAAACGAGTACCTGCGCCAATCCATTGTTGACGGTGTTGTGTACTCACTTTTTCATATCCATCGAAGGCTGAGGTCATAGCAGGATTAAATAGTGGCAATGATTTGTCAATCTGCGAATAATGATAATCTTGTCCCCAAGCATTTAAACACAACAAGGAAACAACTAAAATGAAAGACTTTTTCATCATCGTATTAAAGTTATGTTTCCAGTTACTGTTTCGATTTTCTTGTTTTTGTAAATCACTTCAACTAAGTAAGCATAAATGCCACCATTGCACGGTTTTCCTTTATAGACTCCGTCCCATTTGAATTTTTTGTCTTGTGATTCGAAAAGTAAATTTCCCCATCTGTCGAAGATTTTGAAGCGAATCGCATCTACGTCTTTTCCCACTATAATTTGGAAAACTTCGTTGTCGCCAGCACCAGTACCGTTAGGCGAAAACGCATTTGGTATATGAACGCCTTCTGTACAGTCAATGGTGCTTGAATCTGGATCACATGGATCAAGAGGATTGGAAGAATTGCTTATTTCAGTACCATCATTTATTCCATCGCCATCGGTATCTGGATTCGCTGGGTCAGTGCCTAATGTTCCTTCTTGTGCATCAGTTAAGCCGTCGCCATCTGTGTCTGTTTGACATTGCGGCAAACTTGCATCAGGATCACAAGGATTTAAAGGATCTGAGCTATTAGTGATTTCAATTCCATCATTGATTCCATCGCCATCGGTGTCTGGATTCGTTGGGTCGGTGCCGAGCGTAGCTTCCTGTCCATCGCTTAAACCATCACCATCTTGATCGCAAGCAGCTGAACTCATACTAGGGCTACAAGGATCTAATGCGTCAGAACTATTTGTAAGTTCAGTTCCATCATTGATTCCGTCACCATCAGTATCAGGATTTGTTGGATTAGTTCCCGCTGTAGCCTCTTCATCGTTGGTTAATCCATCGTTATCTTGATCACAAGGACCGGCAGTAAGATTGGGACTGCATGGGTCAAGGGGATCAGAACCATCTGCAACTTCTGTCGAATCGCTCAATCCATCACTGTCTGTATCAACAATTGGAACAATTGGAGTAAATACAGCCAAAATACTCTCTTGAACATTTATGTTGATGCTGTTTGTATCTTGTGTAATTGACGCATTCATCGGACCTGTCGTAAATTCCCAATGGTCGAAAATATAACCTGTATTTGCTTGCGCAATGACGTTCGTTTGAATGCCACCATAGTAGGAAGTTGCCCAAGGATAAGTTGGTGCCCAAATTGAATTTACTTTGATTTTTCCTGAATTTGCAGGTGAAACATTAAACGTTGTTGCAAAAGGACCTGTTAAACTGTAACAATCAACCAATCCTTGAGTCAAGGCTGTACAGCGCTGGTTGATGTAAGTTCTCAAAGTTTGAACATTTGTTTGCCAATCGGAAAGATTCCCGCCCCATTTCCCTATTTGTCCGGGCATTTCAGGGGTAATTATATTGATCATACTGTCCAATAGTGGAATCGCTTGTGCGCAAGAAAATTTAGTGTTCAATAGATCAGCGTAGCGAGTTACGTAATATTGTTTTACAGTTGGATTTTCTAAAATCAATTTACTAATAATCGTTGTGTGTCCTTGAGACCCTGGGTCTGGAAGGTTTTCTACATTACAAGGATCAGCGTTTGCAGATTGGTCCGGAATTCCTGTATAATTGATATAGTGTCCGAATGTAGCATCCATATCCCACAAGGTATAGCGCCATTTTTTCTTGTCTCCTAGAGGGTCAGTTCCGCGCCACCAAGAAGTGTTCCAGTTCAGCCAATCGGAGGTAACGGTATATGAATTTAACATGAAATAATCACATAATGATTGCCAGTTTAACAAGGAGTCAACGTAAGCGAAGTTCGTTGGGTTCCCCATATTATTAGCGTTGATATAGGATTTGAGTGAATTCCAATTCGTCAAAGCATTTGGAGAACCGTATTCTTCCCAAGTGCTTCCCCATGTTTTTAAATATTGCAAATGAAATTTATCTTGGTCGTAATAATAATCAGTAAAATCATGGTCATCAACCTTTTCTCTAATTTCATACACTCCCCAATATTGACCATTCATGTAAAGAATAGTTGGTCGCCATGTTCGTTCGTCTAATTTCATGTCGGCACGATCTGAAAGTGTATTAACAAATGCATCTCTGATATGTGCGCCTCCGGAAAAAGGATAATTGTCATTTGCTGCAGGTTTCAAAATCAATCGTTGAAAATTGTTGCGTGTTTTTTCTGGAAATATTTGATGTTCAATATCGCTATTGTAACCGTACTGGTCGCGCATAATAAAGTCAAAACCACGTTGATTATACGCCCAAGAATCATTACCATGTTTGTTAAAATCTCCTTGCCCTTCATCGATAAAACTTCCGTCTTGTTCGTATAATTCTACAGCACCAATTACGTCGGGTATGGATTGATCACCGTTTGCTACCAAATTATAAACTTCTTGACTGCAAACTGATAAGACAGGGATGGTGTGTGTAACATTTATAAAATAGGTGTTTGTTTCAATGAATGAAGGTAAATTAGAACTGAAAGCTATTGCTCGAATAACTTTTGTAGTATTAATTGAAATAGGGGAAGAATATAATGGTGAACTTGTGGTGGGGTCGCTTCCGTCTAAGGTATAACGAATGGTTGCAGAAGCATTAGAACAAGTGATACTGACAGTTTGTGTTCCAGAATAAAAACCTGGTGCTAAGCTAAAAACAGGTTTTGGAGTGTAGAAATTGACAGCTCCTGTATTATTTGCATTGGGTGTTGGGGTCGTAAATAATTTGAAGGTGGATGACCCGCTTAAAGTTCTTCCAATTGAATGATTTGATTTTGTGAGGTGAACAATTTTAAATGAGTCAGCAACTATTCCTGTATTGTTTGCTAGAATTATCCAATCGCCCTTTGTTTGAGAAAGTGAAAAATTAGGGTGATATTCAGAACCATTTACAGTATTGCGTTTCGAACAAAAAACCATTTTATATCCTCCTGGAGAAATCGATCCAGACGGAATTTGCCATTTGGTTAAATTTGTAGCTTTGTCTGAAAGGTACCAGCCCGTTAAATTTACAGCCGATGTACCGGCGTTATACAACTCAATCCAATCTTCGTATTCTCCATAGGAATCGGGAATAGTAGAAAGATTGGAGCAAGAATATTCATTGATTAAAACCTGTGACTTTGAAAAAAAGCCAATGTGTAGCGTTAGTATTAATACGATAAATGCCCTCATTGAATTTAAAATTATTTATCAATATTAACGAATAAATGGCAATTCACGTGAACAAATTTCTGAATTTTCATACCTTTAATTGTATTTTTGAACCATATTAATAATTTCAAATCCCTTACATGAAATTTTTTTTCGCACTTATCACAGTTTCGTTACTTTTCACCTCTTGTAAAAAAGTAGAAGGAAAAGGGGGCTTAGCAACTATCAAAGGATTTGTTTACAAACAAAAATACAACAGTCTTGGAAACCCAATTAATGGCGGGAGATACGCTTCTGCTGACCAAGATATTTTCTTAATCTATGGAGAAGAAGATAATTTCTACGACGACGATATTAAAAGCAGCTACGATGGAAGTTTTGAATTCAACTACTTGCAAAAAGGAAAATATACCTTGTTCGTTTACGAAGATTGTATCACGTGTCAAAGCGGGAAAATTGAAAAAATTTATCCTATAGAAATCACAGAAAGAAAACAAGTGATTGATTTAGATACAATTGAAGTCAAAAAACAATTGTAGTGAAATACATTTCAATTTTGCTTTTTTCAATTTTCTTGTCTAATTACAGCCAAGCTCAACAACAAACTTTTCAAGTTTGGGCAGAAACTGGTTTACAAGGAAAATTCAACAAAAAAACAGAATATACTATGGATTGGACCAACCGTTTCGGCAACCAAACTTTACAAACATCTTTCGTTCAAGCTTCTGTGAAATACAAACTCACCAAATGGCTTCGGCCATCAGTTGATTATCGTTGGATAAGTAACCGAGAGGATAACGGAAATTTTCTTAGCAATCACAGATTGAATTTGAATTTGCAAATTAACCACGACATCAAACGCTGGATCCTCGTCTTGCGCTTGCGGTATCAATATTCTTTCAAACAATTGTTGTCAGCAAACTACGACCCAGAATTTGATTTATCATATCGCATAAAGCCCATGTTAGCTTATGACCTCAAAAATTCATTTTTAACGCCAAAAATTAGTATAGAATATTTCTACAATCCTTACAACGGCGAATTGGGAAATCGTTTTACAAAAGTGCGTTATTATGCTGGTTTAGAGATGAATTTAAAAGGCCCTCATACGCTGGAAGCTGGGTATATTTTGGATCAGCGCATCAATTTGCCACAACCATTGACGAAACACATTTTGAGTTTGAATTATACGTTTTCTATCGAAAAGAAAAAATCAGCAAAGAAGACTGGAAAAAAGAAGAATTAATCAATATAATCATTGACTTGTAAACGGTCGAGTACCAATTGAATGTTGGCTTCTTTTTTCTTCTGTCGCGATTCAACAGCCGTTTTTGTAAAATATTGATGTTGGTTTAAGAATTTAACCTGTAATTCATCCCAAGCTTTATCGCTATTTAATTTTTCCCATTTCTCGCAATTCTTTGCGTAAACGATCTGCGATTTCTTCAAAATCTTCTCGTCCTAAATAATCCAAATCGGCATCACAAATAATTTCTTGCAATTTATTGATTGGTTTATGTGGAATTTCTGTAACATGAATCAACTCAACAATTGTTTTGATGTGTTGCTCCGAATAACCGTATTTTGGTAAAATTTCAGTTGCCATTCGCGCTCCAATAGGTTCGTTGTGTTCGTAGCGTTCAATGAATCCAGCATCGTGCAAAATAGCTGCTGTTTTCAACAAGAATAATCCTTCATCGGTAACCCCTTCCAAAAGTGCAATGCGCTCTACAGCCTTTACCACATCTTTTGTATGATTGATGGAATGATAATATAATTTCGGAGATAGATTTTTCTGAAGAATATTCAGTACATGATGTTCTGTTTTATAGTATTTAATGGAACTGTATAAATGTAATTTTACAATTTCTTCAAATCTTGTATTTGGTACCAATCCTTCGCCGTTAACAGATAATTCCGGTTTGATGCTTTTGACAATATACATGTCCACTAACAACCTCGATTTTGATTGCACTTTTCCTTTGTATTCGCATTCAAAATAGGGTTCAACTAAATGGAAAGTAGAGCCAGAAATACACACTTTACCCGGTTCACCTAGCATTTCCATTTGTTGCGCCAAATTCACAGTTGAACCCCAGACATCATAAGCTAACCGCAAATTTCCAATGATTCCAGCGGTAACGGGCCCAGTGTTGATGCCTAATCGTATTTCCCAATAGTCTTCATGGTTGGCTAAAGCTTGAAATTTCAGCTTCGACATATACGCTTGAATTTGCAAAGCAGCGATACATGCGTCAATTGGATTGGTTGAATTTTCTGTTGGAACGCCGCCAGCACACATGTAGGCATCTCCAATCGTTTTGATTTTTTCGAGTTTGTTTGCTTCAATAATTTCATCGAATTTTCGGAACAAAATGTCCAATTTATTTACCAAACGATTCGGCGACATTTTTTCAGAAATCTGGCTAAATCCAATCACATCTGTAAACATAACAGAAACTGTTTTAAATAAATGTGCTTGTACTTTTCCTTTGCGTTTAAGTTCAATTAC
>RFNX01000411.1 GCA_009926905.1 Flavobacteriales bacterium | reverse complement strand
CCTCCAACAGCTCAAACAAATCCGCTTGGTGGCAGCGGAATGACAGCAACAAGTTCTCCATCTTGGGGAAATAAAGTTGTTTTTTCACTATCAGAACCATTTTCCGCATATGAATGGTTTCCGTGCAAACAAAGTTTAACGGATAAAGCAGATTCTTGTGCCGTTTCAATTACTGTTCCCGACACTTGTAAAGCTGGATCAAATGGAATTTTAGAACAAGTTTCACCCCTTGGAAATGGAAAAACACGTTATGATTGGAAACACCGCCACAAAATAGACTATTATTTGATTTCTGTAGCCGTTGCAAAATATATTGAATACAATGTTTATGCAAATCCTGTTGGCGCACCGAGTCCAATTTTAATTCAAAATTACATTTACGACAACCCTGCTACATTGACAAATTTTCAAGCAGACATTGACGAAACAGCGGATTTTCTTGAATTGTATTATGACTTGTACGGTCCATATCCGTTTGAAAATGAAAAATACGGACATTGCATGGCACCTCTTTCTGGAGGAATGGAACATCAAACAATGACCACGCAAGGATTTTTTGAAAAAACCTTAACTTCTCATGAATTAGCGCATCAATGGTGGGGAGACAACGTGACGTGTACTTCTTGGTGTGACATTTGGATCAACGAAGGTTTTGCATCTTACAGCGAGTATCTAATGTTGGAAAATTTATACCCAGGTGAACAAGGTCCAAGCATGACACAAGTTCACACTAATGTTATGTCCCAATTAGGAGGAAGTGTTTGGGTACTTGACAGTTTAAACGAAGGTCGAATTTTTGATAGTCGATTAACCTATGATAAAGGTTCCGCAATTGTTCATACGTTACGTTATTTAATCAATGATGATTCGTTGTTTTTTGATGCTTTGCGCGCTTTTCAAGTTACATTTAAAAACAGAAATGCAACTGGAATCGACTTTATGAATTTTGTCGGGAATTTTACAAATGTTGATTTAACAGCTTTCTTTAATCAATGGTATTTTGGCGAAGGTTATCCAACGTACAGCATCAAATGGAATCAAATTGGAAGTGATGTTGCCTTAGAAATATCACACGTTGGATCCAAAACGGCAATTACTCCCACTTTTACGAATCCGATTGATGTACGTTTTTTCCGTCAAGGTCAAGCAGACACCACAATTCGCTTTGATTTGTTTTCCAATACCGAACAATTTAGTCTTTATAATCTTGGAACGCTTACAGGAAGTATCAATATTGACCCTAAAAATTGGGTTATCAATAAAGTCGGAAGTATTACTCAAGATCCAAATTTGATTGTTGGAACTACGTCAATAAATGCCTTAATTGAAATTAAACTATTTCCCAATCCAAGTTCAGAATATTTTATGGTGCAAAATTTACCCGAAGGTGAGTTTGAAATGAAAATATGTGATGCTTCGGGAAGATTAATGAAGACGCAAAAAGTAAGTAATAATCAAACATTCAATTTAACAGGACTGAAAGTAGGAACTTATATTGTAAGTTTTGATTTAAAAACTGGACAAAGAAAAACGATGCTTTTTCAAAAAATATAAGTTCGTAATATTAAGTAAACCTTATGGTTTAAGCAATCAGAACATATATTTCACTGGCATTTTCTTTCAGATTGATTTAAAACAAGTTGACTTGTTTGATTCCTTTTTCGGCTAATTTTCTGTCAAAATCTTTTCCTGAAGTTGCAATTTTTTCTGTTTTGGCGTGACGGAGTAGGTATAGATTCATTATTCTAAATTAAGAAAATGTATTGAAAGTTGAGGACTGAATCTAATTATTTATCAGAATAATGTTCTATGGCAGAAAGAACATCAACAGTGACGATATCTTCATGTACTTCGTAAATAATTCGTTCTTTTTGATTTATTCTTCGCGACCATTTGCCTGTAAGTTCATATTTTAACTGTTCAGGTTGACCGGTTCCAGAAAATGGATGGATTTCAAGCTCTTTTAAAATGACTTCAATTTTTTTAATTGTCGCTTTATCTCCTGACTTAAAATGTCTTTTTTAAATCTTTTTGAGCTTCAATTTTTATTTCAACCCTAAACTTCCCCATATGTCATTTGTATCAACGATAATGCCTTTTTGTTTTTCAGCTGCCTTAATTTTCTTTACAAATTCAGGATTATAAGGACTTCTATCCTCATTCACTACTTCAACACCAGGTTGCGTTTCCAAAATTTCTAACATTTTTTGAAAAGCAATTCCAGCTTTACTGCGCTCGTTAATTTTGATTGTGAATGTTTGCATAGCTTTGAGATATGTTACAAAGATATAACTTTTGAAAATGGTTTTTCTTACAATTTATTTCTGCTATTTTCTTGAGTTTTGATCGACAAACAAGTTTATTTGTCGGAATAATGTCCCATAGCTGATATTACATAAACGGTAACTATTTCCTCTTCGACTTCATAAATAAGTCGATCTTTTTGATTTATACGTCGAGACCAAAGTCCTGAAAGATTATGTTTTAGTTCTTCAGGTTGGCCTACTCCTTCATAGGGGTGTTCTTCTAAATCTCTAAAAATTGAATTTATCTTTTTAATTGTTGCTTGATTTCCAGCTTTCTTATGTTTTGAAAGGTCTTTTTCAGCATTTGGTTTTAAGACTATTTGATATTTTGCCATAAGTTTTCTGAAGTGACAATTTTACCTCCTTTTTCCTTTCTGGCAGCAGTTATTTTCTCAACAAATTCAGGATTATAAGGACTTCTATCCTCCTCCACAATTTGAACACCAGGTTGCGTTTCTAAAATTTCCAACATTTTTTTTAAAGCAATTCCTGCTTTACTACGCTCGTTTATTTTGATGGTGAATGTTTGCATGACTTTGAGATATATTACAAAGATATAACTTTTGAAATGGAATATAATCTATTTAACTATCAAGCCGTTAATTACACTTTTGAGATATGTATTTTCTTCTTTTAATTGAGAAATTTGTTGCTCATACAAGTTTTTATCGCCTTCGGAAATTTGGTTGTTATTTATTACTAAACCATTTCCTGTTTGATTGTGCATGACATTAAAAACCATACTTTCATTAAATGCTATTACCTCTTCAGGTTTCATACCTAACTCTTCTGAAATCTTTTCTAGTTTAGTATAGGTAATTTCAGTTTCACCAAGCTCCATTCTACTATACGCACCTTGAGAAATACCTATGGATTTTGCCATGTGTTCTTGGGTTAAATTTTTCAGCTCTCTAAGCTTTTTTATTTTGTGACCAATTTTAAGGTTATCCATGGTTTAATGATTTGGATTGTAAAGATAAATAATTTGAAATAGAGAGCATATATTAATCGCCTACATAATAAATTATGATTTTGAATTCGATTAATGATTTTGATTACAAGGTAGATTTGTGTTCTTCGAAGAATTGACAAATCAAAAACAAAAAGCATGAAAACATTTATTAAGGTAACTCAATTACCGGGTACAAAAGATGAAACTATCTACATATCCAAATACCAAATAGTTTATTTGGAGGCTGATGAACGTCATTCACAAACTTTTATATATTGTACTAACAAAGAATTTACAGTTATTGAAACTATTGATCAAATTTTATCACAAATAGATTAAACTAATGTGCCAAAATACAGCAAAAATTAATTATTAGGTATGAAAACAGCTTGTTTACTTTTTATTTTTTTTACATTTCTCATTCCAAGTCAATTCTTGGCTCAAAACAATTTAAGACCCTACTCTAATAATATTAATATCTACACTTTAAAGTGGTTAAGAACTGATGATAGTAATTTCCAACTTTTTTATAAACCAAATGGTTATGTATACAATTTAGGTCAAGATTATCGATATTTTTCATTGGAGAATGGCGATAAAGTTGCATATTGTTTAATCACAACATGTTATTGGCAACTGAATAATTTTTATTATGCTCCTAAAAATGCTGAAATGGATATTTCATTAGTTTCTTGTAGTGAGTCTGTTTTTATAAGGAGCTCAGGCGGAGGTTTTTGGATTTTAGATAGAGGGATTAATGTTGTAGGACTTCAATTTATTCAATATAATCCAGATGGAACAGCTGTTTATTGGTCTACTAATACAGGAAAGAAATATTGGATTCCAAGTAATATTTTCAGTTATGGTTCATTTAGTAAACCTTACAAAATCATTTCAGAGTAAAAAAATAAATTTTATGAAAACAGTAATCATAATATTCAGCTTCTTTTGTACATTAAGTATTAATGGACAGAGATTATATAAGGATAAAACAACTACACTAAGTGCAATTACAGAGAAAGGTAATACATTTACTCAAGATCAAAAAAACTCAAATGTTTATTGGTACAAAAGGTATGATAATTATGGAGAATCAATTGTTCAATTGACTTTTGAAGGAAATAATCTTAAAAAGGCAATTATTATTCATCTTGACCCGACGCAAACATTAAATAGACTAAAAGATGTTTATGCCAAGACAAATAATTCGGAAGCAGATACTTTTGATCCTCCATCAAATGGATATGGTAAAGGAATTGCTTCTAATACTCCTTACTATTCAGGTAAAGCTCAATTCGAATGCAAAAATAATTATAGTTCCAAAGACTACCTTTTTATAATAATTCTACTAGACTAAATTCTGAATTCTTATGAAGAAATCTTTACATTTCTTGTTGTTCATTTTTATTTGTTGTACAAGTAATAATTTGGTGAATTGTCAGGAAATGTTTAAAATAGACAACGCTTGTTCCTATAGTAAAAATGTTTCAAATACAACAGTTAATTTGTATTATCCAAGTATTGAAGCTGAACATATTATAGATAAGATTATGAAATTAGTTAGTCTTCCTTCAAATTTTATTTTAAAAGCTTCAAATGTTGATAACGCAGTTGCAACCTTGATTCAAACTGAATCTGATAAAATTGAAAGGTTTATATTGTATAATCCAGATTTTATTGAGTCAGTTAAATCAATGACAGGTAATGACTATAGTGCATGGTCAATTTTAGCACATGAAATTGGTCATCATCTTTCAGGTCATACATTAGGAGGTAGTGAAGATAGTCATCAGCAAGAATTAGAAGCTGATGAATTTTCTGGTTATGTAATGTATAAAATGGGAGCTTCGTTAACTCAGGCTCAGTCAGCAATAAATAAACTTTGTAGTGAAGTAGGGAGTCTTTCTCATCCTCCAAAGAGTAAAAGACTTTTAGCTATTTCTAGAGGTTGGTATAATGCGAAAAATAATAGTCCTAATCCTATTAAGGTTTCGGGAGGAGAAATTGATAATACTTTAACTTATCAAGGTACAATTGTTGTAATGATAATACAAAGTGCAAAAACTGGAGAGAGTATAAACGAAAAAGTTATTGGGACAAAACCACTTTTGAAATATAGTCCAACCACTAAGAAATGGCAAATTTCATATACAGATGAAAATGGTAATTTTAGTATAATTGAACTTTCTTTTTTAAAAGATACTGAAGATGGTTCAATAATGAGAGATACATATGGAGCTAAATATGATGTTACAAATGGTGTTAATTCTGATGGGATGTTATTTTGTCAACTTCTTGATTTTAAAGGAGAAGCTTACGCTTATATCTCATTTGAAGGATTAATCAGAAAATGATTTAAAGATTATTTATTTCTTAAAGAAATGAGTTAAAAAAAACTTTTTGTTAAGCAATCCTTCCCCAATTCGGTTTTTTCTTCAGGATTGTTCGAATTACTTCTTTTAACGATTGATGTTCAGGGAGTATGAATTGTGGATCTTCTTCTAAAAGTTTTTTTGCAGCTTCTCTTGCCAATGTTACAATTTGACCGTCGCGCGCTAAATTAGAGATTTTTAAATCTAAAACTCCACTTTGTTGCGTGCCCATTAAATCGCCAGGACCTCGTAATTGTAAGTCCACTTCTGAAATTTCAAATCCGTCATTACTTTGCACCATCGTTTCCATCCGTTTCATTGATTCTTTGGAAATTTTGTCACCCGTCATTAAAATGCAATACGATTTTTCAGCGCCTCGTCCCACACGACCACGTAATTGATGTAATTGCGACAAACCAAATCGTTCAGCGCTTTCAATTACCATCACAGATGCATTGGGCACATTCACACCCACTTCAATCACAGTTGTTGCCACCATTATGTGTGTTTCACCTTTGACGAATCGTTGCATTTCGTAATCTTTATCTTCTGGTTTCATTTGTCCGTGAACGATGCTTACTTGATACTGTGGCTTAGGAAAGGAACGCGAAATGGCTTCAAATCCATCCATTAAATTATTGAAATCTAATGTTTCAGATTCGTTAATTAGTGGATAAACGATGTAAATCTGACGTCCAAGCGCGATTTGTTCTTTCATAAAACCAAACAATCGCAAACGATAACTTTCAAATTTATGAATCGTTGAAATTGGTTTTCTACCCGGTGGCAATTCGTCTATAACAGAAACATCTAAATCGCCATAAAAAGTCATAGCCAACGTTCTCGGTATCGGTGTTGCAGTCATAATCAACACATGAGGTGGATTGAGGTTTTTACGCCACATTTTTGCACGTTGCGCCACACCAAAACGATGTTGCTCGTCAATTACGACGATACCGAGATTTTTAAATTGTACCACGTCTTCTAACAAAGCATGTGTTCCAACAAGTATATCCATTTCGCCATTTATCAATTGCTCGTGAATTAAAATACGATCTTTCTTTTTTACCGAACCTGTAAGTAAACCAATGTTGATGTTCATTTCGCTCAAAAAATCTTTTATGGCTATGAAATGTTGGTTGGCAAGAATTTCAGTTGGCGCCATGATTGCTGCTTGAAAACCGTTTCCAATTCCTATAAGCATGGTCAAAAGTGCTACCAATGTTTTTCCACTTCCTACATCTCCTTGCAACAGCCGATTCATGTGTTTGCCTGTCAAAAAGTCTTTTCGAATTTCCTTGATGACACGTTTTTGAGCATTAGTCAATTGAAAAGGCAGGTGATTTTCATAAAAATCGGAGAAGTGATTTCCAACTTCTTCGAAGACGTAACCTTTGAGTTTCTTACCAGTGCTTTCTTTTCGCAGTAACATTTCCAATTGAAGGAAAAATAATTCTTCAAACTTTAATCGAAAACGCGCTTTGGAGGCAATTTGTTCTGAATCAGGTAAATGTATGGCAAATAGTGCAGCTTCTCTCGAAATTAAGTGATGTTCTTGAAGCATCCATTCTGGCAAGTTCTCCGATAACTTGCCTTTTAGTTGTGGAAGTAAAGTACCCACTAATTTCTCAATTCCTTTAGAATGAAGACCTTTTGCATTCAGTTTTTCCGTACTACTATAAAATGCTTGGAGTCCAGATTTATTAGTGATTTCTGAAAGTAATGTCAATTCTGGATGAGGTATGTTCCAAGAACTACCATAAACTTTCGCTCGACCAAAAACTTGATATTCAGTATTTAATTTCAGATTTGGTTTAATCCATTGAAATCCTTGAAACCAAACTAAGTCAATCGAACCTGTTTCATCTGAAAAACGTGCGAACATTTTTTTTCCTCTACCAGACCCAATTTCTTTTATCGATTGAATGACACCTTTGATTTGAACATAATTATCAACGTAAGGTAAATCTTTGATTTTATGGTAAGTTGAGCGATCTAAATACCGAAACGGATAATGCTCTAATAATTCTTTAAACGTGAAAATTCCCAACTCCGCTTGCAACAAGTGAGCTCTCTGAGGTCCAACGCCCTTTAAAAATTCTATTGGAGTATCGAGGATATGGTTCATTTCAGATGGCTGGAATTTGAAAATTTGAAGATGTGTTTATTTGAAAATGATGGAATTACTTTATGAAGTTAGAACTAAAAAACCGTTAACTTCGAGAGCCTCGGTCAACGGTTTTATTATTTCATGGTTTCAACTTTCAATTCGCCGCGACGAATCAGTTTTCCACTTTTAATTCTTCACTTTTCACTTTCAGTTTATTTCCAAACTCCCATTTTATTAAACTTCTCAATACGTTGATTGATTCTTTCATCCGCATCGATTTCTTTTAATTCTTTGATGTAGCTTTTAATTTTTTTCTTGATGATTTTAAACATTTCATCTTGACTTCTGTGTGCTCCATTGATTGGTTCAGCGATAACATCATCAACTAAGTGGTGTTTTTTCATATCTGTTGATGTCAATTTCAATGCTTCAGCAGCTTTTTCTTTGAAGTCCCATGAACGCCATAAAATAGACGAACAAGATTCGGGGGAAATTACAGAATACCATGTGTTTTCAAGCATTACCACTTTATCACCAACGCCAATTCCTAAAGCTCCACCTGATGCACCTTCACCAATGATGATACAAATCACAGGAACTTTTAAGCGCATCATTTCATAAATATTTCGAGCAATTGCTTCACCTTGACCTCTTTCTTCTGCTTCTAATCCTGGGAAAGCTCCCGGAGTATCGATAAAAGTTACAATTGGTTTATTGAATTTTTCAGCCAATTTCATCAAACGAAGAGCTTTTCTATAGCCTTCAGGATTTGCCATTCCGAAATTACGGTACTGACGCATTTTGGTATTGATTCCTTTTTGCTGACCAATGAACATTACACTTTGACCGTCCATCAAACCGAAACCACCTACCATTGCTTTGTCATCTTTCACACTTCTATCTCCGTGTAATTCAATGAAATTACCTTCAGTTAAGGCATTGATGTAAGCTAAAGTATAAGGTCTATCTGGGTGTCTTGACAATTGAACGCGTTGCCATGGCGTAAGGTTTGAAAATACTTCTTTTGTTTTTTCACTCAATTTACGTTGCAATTCTGTGATTTTATCGCTCATATCGATTTCAGTTGTTTCACCGATTTCAATTGTTTGCGTGATTTGGTCTTCTAATGCTTTTAAAGGTTCTTCAAAATCTAAGTAAGTTGCCATATTTTTAGTTTATTGGGACTACAAATTTATTAAAATTGGTGGATATGAGTTGAGGCAAATTCAATCAGATACTTAAAATCGGAAATTCGATATTTGAAATTGAAGATTTTTTAAATTAATGTCGCAAAAATCCATAATAAAGCCTTTGGAATTTATAATGGCATTTTACATTGACTATAAACAAAGTTGCCCCATATCGAAAGTTATAGAAAAAAATAACTATATTTTAAAAAGCTTCTTTATCTGTTTGCTTTTTCCTTGTTGGATTGTTAAAAAATAAGATCCAGGTATTAAATTTGCTGTTTTTATCCAAAAAGTATTTTGTCCTAAATTTACCTTTTTTTCATTTTGTGACAGAAGCATATTTCCGTTAGCATCAGAAATAGATAATTGGATAGGAATTCCATTATTTGAAATAAATTCTAGTTTAATCCAGTCATGAAAAGGATTTGGAAACAAATGGATGATAATTGGTGGTGAATTATTTACAGTTGCAAATGGATCAAGACAAGTTACGGGGGCTTCAGAAACATTAAAAGTTGCCTCCGAAACTGATCCTCCACTCGTCAGTTTTCCTTCATTATTTAGTACCCTCCAAATAGAAGATGCCGACTCATTGAAGTTATTTGGATTCTGAATATCCTGTAAAAACCAAAATTCATTTTGAGCGCGATCATTTCTTAAGTCAAGAATTCCGTAACCATGATTTACTAAATCGCAATATCTTATATGTGAATTACTTGTTGTAATAAGCGTTTGTGCAACTCCAGCATTTCCAGCTCCCAATCCAAAATCATTTCCTTCGTCAAAATTGTCAGATGACAAGCTTGGTGGAATAAATTCAACAGCAAGAGAACCATTTCCATTCAATGGATTGTAACTCGCAAAATTATATGGGTTTTTAGCCAGATTCGAAGCAAATGAGCAATGAAAATCACCAGAATAAACAATTACATTTTCAATATTACCTGTATCAATTAGATTTAAAATTTGATTTCGCTCAAAATTGTATCCGTCCCAATTTTCAAAAACTAAAGGAACATTTGCAACTTGTAGTTGACCAAACATCAAGCCATTAGCTATTACTTTCCATTTTGCTGTTGAGTTATATAATTCATCCTTCAACCAATTCAATTGTTCTGGTCCGCACATTTTTGCGTAAGGAGAATTATAAATTGTATCGCTTGTACCAGTTGCAAAAGAACTTCTGTCATAAAGTCGAACATCCAGCATAAATAAATCCAACATGGATCCATAAGAAAATTTTCGCCAATTTTTTATTTGATTTTCTTGTGAAATGTCTCGAATTGGGTTCCATTCTCTAAATGCTTGAATAGCAACATTTTTTCGGTTTTGATAACTACCAAACTGCGATCCATGGCGCAATGAAGTATCCGTAACTGCGTCAACAACAATATCATGGTCATCCCAAATTTGAATAAAAGGAAATACTTGGTGACAACGTGCCAAATTACTATCAAGTTTGTATTGCGAATATCTAGTTCTATAATCATTCAGTCTCCAAATTTCAGCATTAGGTTCATGCACTCGGTTGTCAGGTCCTCCTCCAGTTTCATATATATAATCACCTAAATGAACAACTGCATCTACGTTGTTGCGATTCGCTAAAGTCCTGAAAGCGTTAAAATAACCTCTTCGAAAGTCGTTGCAGTTAACAAAAGCTAATCGAACATTTTCAAGATTACCTATACTTGCGGTTTTTGTTCTTCCAATAATAGAAGTATCAGTATCAGCAAAGAAACGATAATAATAATACGTACCAGGTTGAAGGTTTAAAACATCTATTTTGACGGTATAATC
>RFNX01000436.1 GCA_009926905.1 Flavobacteriales bacterium | reverse complement strand
TTCCTGGTCTTTCTCCAGATTTCGAGGATGAGCTTCAATACGAAAGCAAGATTGAATTTGTTGTCTCTGAATTACATCATTTACTTTTAGATTTAGAGAGTCTCGAATCTGTTAAGCTTCAGGAAAATTATTCTTTTCGATCTACAAGGATTTCAGATTTTCTAGAGTCTCTAGTTGATTTTCCTTCGATTGTTTTTGGAGTAGAGGTAGCACTTTTAGATTTTTTCAAAGAGTCAGAAGGAATTTTGTTCGATAATTCTTTTTCTCGAAGTGAACGTTCTATTCCTATTAATGGGTTGATCTGGATGGGAGATGTTTCATTTATGCAAGAACAAATTGAAATGAAACTAAAAGACGGTTATAATACTATCAAAATGAAAATTGGTGCAATTGATACTGACAGTGAACTTTCGCTTTTAGCCAGCATCCGTGATCGTTTTAATGAAAAGGAAATTACATTACGAGTGGATGCAAATGGTGCTTTTTCAGAAGAATCCGCGCTTTCGATTTTGGAGAAACTTCGAGATTTAAAAATTCACTCCATAGAACAACCAATTGCAAAGGGAAATTGGTCAGCGATGAAAGAATTGTGTCGTCATATTATTATCCCAATTGCTTTAGATGAAGAATTAATTGGTGTCAATACAACTTCGGATAAAATCAAATTACTGGATGAAATTCAGCCGCAATACATCATTTTAAAACCAAGTCTTCATGGCGGAATTGCGGGTTCGTATGAATGGATTCAGCTTGCAAAAGAAAGAAATATTGATTGGTGGATGACATCAGCTTTGGAATCTTCTGTTGGATTGAATGCAATTGCTCAATTTACAGGAGAATTTGAGGTGAAAATACCACAAGGGCTTGGTACAGGTGGGCTCTTTACCAATAATTTACCAACTGATTTAGTTATGGAAAAAGGTCAATTAATTCGAAAAATTAACGAGAAGCCACAGAGCTGATTTCGTCGCATTGTTCGTAAACCATTTCATGTAAAATTAACTGCGCTGCTAAAGCTAACTGCGTATAATTCTGTGAACCATTTCCGAATTTGGCAGCTTTATTTTGCCACATATCTAATATCAATTGTTGAGAACCTTGTGTGGGCTGAATTTTGTTAATAACAGCGGCCACATTTACTGAGCCTGCATGATACACGTGAAGAACAAACAATCTGAACCACAAATCATTTTCGTTATAAGCAATATTATATCTTGTTAAAATCCGTTTCGATTCTGGAATACAGATCCTACTGATTAATTTGGATGCTGCAAAAGCACTCCGTTCGAAGTTTTTTCTTTCGTCAACTTTATCATTAACGGTTAATCCCAACCATCTTGCCACATCTGGCATTAGCTGAAACGCACCGTATGCTCCAACCGAAGATTTCTTCAATTGACCTGGGCTTTCAATCAGCAAAATTGCTTGTGCATACCAAGGATCTACGCCGTTTTTCTCAAATTCTTCCACACCTTTAGAAAGCGATGGATATACTTCTCTGAATTTGTAGAAATCGCTTTTTCCTACTGTAACGTTTATCGTAGATTCAACAGGAAGATTTAAAGATGATTTTAAACTATCTTTAAAAGCTGTTTTTTGAATTTCTGTTTGCGCTTGCCATTCTTTATTAGACATTTTAAACAAAACTTGTCGCGTATTTCCAACGTTCACAATACATGAATCCGGAGAAAGCAACATGATCTGTTTCCAAAATTGAGGTTGCGCGAGAACATCCCATCTGTCTTTAAAAAGATCTTCAGCATGCATGATTGTGTTGACATTACTTTCTCTTGTAACTACGATTTTTTGGTCGTTCCAATTATTCAAAGGCTGGGCAGAAAAATACAAACTTATAACACTAAAAAAGGTGAGCAGGGAGAGACGCATACATTTTGGTTTGTTTAAAGATAAGTATAAAGTCCAAAAGATCAATTTTGTTACAGAATAATTAACAACACTTTAATGTGGAATAAACATTAATTTTGAAATATGGCACTCATTTTTAAAATTTTATCGTTTCCGTTAATTCTTTTGGTTAAATTTTATCAATATATAATTTCGCCAATATTTCCACCAACTTGTAGGTACACACCAACTTGCTCTGTTTATATGATTGATGCGCTTAAAGAATGGGGACCAATTACAGGAACTTATCTTGGAGTCAAAAGAATTTTATCTTGCCGTCCAGGTGGAGGTTGTGGATATGATCCAGTGCCGAAAAAAGAAGTTAAAAGCTAAATTTCCAGCCACGATTTCGTAGATAGAAACGAAATTGGCAATTTCCTCAGCACTTTGACTTTTGTAAACGATTTCTTTAAAGTCAATAATATTGCTTGATTTTACTATTTGTTTTTCACTTTTGATTCCTTCAATGAAGCAAAACCAAAGCCAAACTAATCGAATGGATTCATTATCACTTATTGGAAAATCTGTTGATTTCACACTTGCAAAAAAGTCGATTTTTTTTCTCGCACGTGTTAAAAGCACGTTCAATCGTTTTTTTCCACCGGATTGATTGAGTGGACCAAAACGCATTTCGAATTTTCCTTCCGAATTGTAAGCATAACCAAAACTGATGATTAAATTATCGCATTCTTCCCCTTGAACTTGTTCTAATGTTCTAAA
>RFNX01000080.1 GCA_009926905.1 Flavobacteriales bacterium | reverse complement strand
AGAAGATTGACAACTCACTAATATTTTAAATTGATTTCTTCAACTGGATTTGGATAAATTGAAATGATTTCAAAATCGGAAATTGTGTCTTGATTTCCTTTAATACTCGAATAGGCTTTTTCAAAATTTGGAATGCCATAGCCTAAAAGCGAATCAGGCGCGGAAAATTGATTTGAAGATTTTTGAATTAAATCAATGATTTCCATATTGTTTAACTCTGGTAACGCTTGCCACAAACAAGCAACCATTCCAGCCATCATGGGCGAACTAAAAGAAGTCCCATTACCCTTAACGACATTTTCGTTGTAAGGAATAAACAAGTAAGTGCCGAAACCAACAGATGCAACATTTGGTTTAATGTCACCATCACTTGAAGGACCAACGCTACTGAAAAATGCGTAATTCCCCAAACTATCAACTGCTCCAACAGTCAAAATACTATCTGCATCAGCAGGTGTCGAAATGTAGCGCCAAGCATCTGCACCAGAATTTCCAGCGCTTGCGACCACTAAAATTCCTTTTGAAGCTGCAATATCCGCAGCGATTGCAATACGCGTTGTATTTCCATTTAAATCTGAATAAGTATGGTTTTGCAAACTATCGTCAAAAGTAGTATAGCCCAAGCTTGAATTGATGATGTCTGCTCCAACACTGTCGGCATATTCAGCAGCTGTCACCCAATTATCTTCTTCAATGATGGTTTCTGTTGTTGCATTTTCACTGCGTAAAAGATGAAAGCTTGCTTCGGTTGCAGTCCCAAAATACTGGCCTTCAATCTTCCCAGCAATCGTTGAAAGTACTGCAGTCCCATGATAATGGTCTGCATAAACATCGCCATCGTGATCTACAAAGTCCTTTGTTGATATAACCCGATTGGATTGAAACAAATCTTTAAAACAAGTCATGTTTTGAGCGTTTTCAAATCCAGCATCTATCACAGCAATTGTTAGTCCCTCACCATTGAAACCTAAATTGTGTAAATGTTCTATATGATGTAAATGACTCTGATTAAAAGAATAACCGTAAGGGTAATGTATGTTAGTAGTTATTTCTATCTCGTTTTTTTCTTCAGAATTAATAATTTTTTCTAAGAATTTAGTATCGTTTTTAAGCTTCATCCGTTGAACTAGTTCTGCTTTTTTTACAAAAGGTAAAAGCAAAATCTGGTTCAAATCGTTGGTGTCAGAACAACTTATAGTGATTGAATTAAACCATTTCGAAGGATTTAAAATACTGACAGATGGAAATGAGGCAATCCTGATTATATACGCTTCGTTAACGGGGAGGTCTTGAATTGTGATTGGAATATGGCTTTTTAATCGGCGTAAAATTGCTTTAGTCGATAAGAATTGTTCAGGATTTTGAATAGAGAAAGACGAATTATTTTTGTCTGTGAATTGAATCCAATATTTTAAAGTGTCTTGTTGCGCAAATGTAAAATTGCTTGAACAAAAAATAATAACTAAGAATTTCAATAAGTCTTTCATATTATTTGCTTAAAGCCAGAACTAAATTAAGTATATTATTTAATACCGACGAACGCTAAAAATGACATATTTAAAATTCAAATTAATTTTATCAAACCGTTGTCGGTATTATACCAAACAAGTTTTT
>RFNX01000621.1 GCA_009926905.1 Flavobacteriales bacterium | reverse complement strand
GTGGAAAGTAGAAAGTTTAAATAAACCATCTGGACTTTTCGATGAAGAATGGGAAACGAAATTGAAAGAAATTCGAATCTTTTTAAAAGCAACAGGACTTCCAGCTTGGCATCCACCAAAAAAAACAGGTTTCTTCAGACATATTATTGTTCGAAAATCATTCCTTACCAATGAATTATTAGTGAATTTAGTTACTTCTTCTGAAGGAATTGAAAACTTTAATATTCAAGAATTTGCAAACATGTTAAAATCACTTTTTGGAAATCGAATTGCTGGTTTACAACATACAGTCAACGACAACGTTGCCGATAGAGCAAAAATTGAAAATGGAGAAAACAACCTTATTTTTGGTTCAGCTTACATTGAAGAAGTCATTTCTGGATTAACGTTTCAAATCAGTATGGAAAGTTTCTTTCAAACGAATCCGAAGTGTGCAGAATTGCTTTATTCAAAAGCTTTAGATTACGTTTTCGAAGATGAAATAGAATCCGACAAAGTAGTAATGGATTTATTTTGTGGAACTGGAACAATCGGTCAATTACTTTCAGGTAGAAAAAAAGAGGTGCGAATCGTTGGTGTCGATATTGTTGAGGAAGCAATTGAAGATGCGAAGAAAAATGCTGTAAAAAACAATACAGGAAATATTGAATTTTACGCCTCTGATGTAGGTAAATTCCTAAAACAACACGATGAATTTAATGGTAAAATTGCAACGATTGTTTTAGACCCACCGCGTGCTGGAATTGCCCCAAAGACTTTATTGAAAGTGATTGATTTAGGAGCTAAACACATTGTTTACATTTCCTGCAATCCATCCACACAAGCACGCGACGCATCAACTTTGAAAGACCACGGATACGAATTAGAAAAATATTCTTTGGTCGATCAATTTCCACACACAGGTCATATTGAATCAATCGCAAAATTTACAAAAAAATGAACGTAGAAATCCTTTCAATCGGCGATGAATTATTAATTGGTCAAACAATCAACACCAATGCTTCTTGGTTAGGGCAACAACTTTCTGCGATTGGAGCACGAATTATCAAAACAGTTTCGATTGCAGACACAGTAGATGCAATTGTCAATGCTTTGGACGCAACCGAAAAAGACACCAATTGTGTAATAATTACTGGTGGTTTAGGACCAACGAAAGACGATATCACCAAACATACTTTATGTTCTTATTTCAATACAACACTTGAAATTCATCAGCCTACGTTGGATAAAATTGAAGATTATTTCTCCAAAAGAAATCGACCAATGTTGGAAACTAATCGTCAGCAAGCGGCTTTACCTTTAAATTGTACAATTTTAAATAATTCTTACGGGACCGCGGCAGGAATGTGGTTTGATGAAAAAGGCAAAGTATTTATAAGTCTTCCCGGAGTTCCATACGAAATGAAAGGAATCATGACCGAAGAAGGATTTCCTAGATTGAAAGAGAAATTTAGCTTAAAATCAATTTATCACAGAACTGCATTAACACAAGGAATTGGTGAATCTTTCCTAGCTGAAATCATAAAAGACTGGGAAAATTCTATTCGAGAAAAAGGTTTAGGATTGGCTTATTTGCCTTCTCCAGGGCTCGTTAAATTGAGAATCACTTCTTATAAAGGTGCTGAGGATGCTGATGTCATCGATGAATATTTTGAACAATTAGCAAAATTAATTCCAGAAGCATTATTTGGTTATGAAAACGATACATTACCATCGGTTATTGGCAATCTGTTAAAAGAAAAAAACTTATCTATTGGTACTGTTGAAAGTTGTACCACAGGACTTTTAGCAAGTCAAATCACTTCTATTTCAGGCGCTTCTGATTATTTTCAAGGTTCACTTTTAACTTATAGCAACGAATTAAAAATGAAAATTGCTCAAGTTTCTTCTGAAAATTTAGAAAATTTTGGTGCAGTAAGCGAACAAGTAGCAATCGAAATGGCTGAGGGAGGTCGTAAAAATTTAGGCGTAGATATTTGTATTTCTACAACTGGAATTGCAGGTCCAACCGGAGGAACAGAAGAAAAACCAGTTGGTTTAGTTTGGATTGGGATTGCATTACCAAACAAAACGATTGCTAGAAAATTTATTTTTGGCGATAATCGCGAACGGAACCTACAAATGACAGTTTGGAGTGCTTTGAATTGGTTGAGATATGAGTTAAAAACAAATTAATAACTAACTATTAATCAATTGTTTAAGAAAATAATCCACACCTTTATTAACTAAATTTTAATACATGAACTGGTATATAAAAGTATTGCGTCAATATACTGATTTTGAAGGGAGATCAAGAAGAAAAGAATTTTGGATGTTTTTTCTTATTAATTTGATTATTACAGCTATTCTTCAAACAATTGATTTGACTCTTTTTGGAATGGACAACGAGTTAAATCCAATTAGTACAATTTATAGCTTAGCTGTTTTGTTACCATATATCGCAGTAAGTATTCGAAGAATGCATGATCAAAATAAAAGTGGTTGGTATATTCTTATTCCTATTTACAATATTGTTCTTTTCGCAACAGAAGGTGACAGAGGAGAAAATGATTTTGGAACTGACCCTAAAGAGGACGAATCATCAAATGATTTACTTGATAGATAATAGAATTTGACATAATTCATCATAACGAGTTGTTTTCTAAAAAACTATAGCTATCTTTGCGCTCGTAATTCCGAAAGGTTCGGATGCTACATAATAATTATTTTAATAATATTAGCATGTATTTAAATTCAGAAGTAAAAAAAGAAATCTTCGCTAAACACGGAGGAGCAGAAACTAACACAGGTTCTACAGAAGGACAAATTGCATTGTTCACGTTTAGAATTAGCCATTTAACTGAGCATTTGAAAAAAAATCGTAAAGATTTCGGAACACAAAGAGCACTTCAATTGCTAGTTGGTAAACGTCGTAGCCTTTTAGATTATTTAAAATCAAAAGATATTGAAAAATACCGTGCGTTGATTAAAGAGTTAGGCTTACGTCGTTAATTCTTAACTATCGCAAAAATTTTAAAGAGAGGGGACGTTCGGCTATGGTCGGGTGTCCTTTTTTTTTGAGACGTTAGGACATTAGGATATTAGGACTTTAGGACAGAAGGAAATTGTGATGTTAGGGCATCTGGATGATAGGAAAATAAGATTAAAAGAAATAAATAATGAAAAAGAAACACAATTTTAGGGAATTGCAGATTTGGAAAGAATCTATGAGTCTTGTAAAGAAAATTTATGTTTTGACTTCAACTTTACCGAGCGAAGAAAGATTTGGACTGATTTCACAAATAAACAGATGTTCAATTTCTATTCCTTCAAATATTGCAGAAGGCTCAGGAAGAACTACAGAAAAGGAATTTAGTCGTTTTCTTGAGATTTCAATGGCATCAAGTTACGAATTAGAAAC
>RFNX01000395.1 GCA_009926905.1 Flavobacteriales bacterium | reverse complement strand
AGTCCATTTTTGTGGTTTCTTTTCCAAAAAGTTCAACAAAAAATGGATGAACTTTAATCTTCTTGTTTTGTAATTTCATGATACAGTTGTCTTATAATAATAACCGCTAACGTTTTCCAAGCAGGCGTCCGCTTTTTGCCTGTCCAAGTTATACATTTGAGCGCTAACCCGCAAAAAGTGGAGCTTACTTGGAGTTAGCGATTCGGTTTGCGTACACAGTTTACGTCTTGCTTAAGTGTCCGCATATTTTTTATTTGGCGTTATTAATTGTGTCTTCAAATTCTTTCATTGTGATAATACCAAGTCTTGACAACGCCATAGAAAAGTAGGGTTCAAATTTTTGTCTGCCACCATTGTTTTTTATTTCGGTCAGCATTGGAACAACCTCTGCATTGTCTTTGAAAAGATGAATTCGTTTTAAAGCGGCAAATTTTACATTTGGATCAGCGTCGTTTAAAATAGCATATTTAAGAAAGGGAAAATAGTCGGATTTACCACTGTCACCAACAGCCATAATTACACCCATTCTGTCCGTCGTGCTTAAATTGGGAAACTCGTCAAAGGTGGGAAGTGTTTTCTTCTCGTTAGTATGTCCAGACGTTTGTTTTTTTACATGTCTGCCGAATATTTTGTCAAATATACACATTGTTTAAAATTATTTTTGTCTACCGAAATGTCTGTCCGCAAACGGTTTTATATATACCCGAAACAAACTTTCTCCTATACATCAAGATTTGGTGCGCTTTGCGAAGTTTTGTTTCGTTTACTTTCCAAACCAAATTTACATTTTTTTCTCACTGAAAACGCTAGTTGACCCAATTTCCCACGCCCCGATGAAATCAGAAAGCTTTTTTCATAGACATTAAGATATTAAGACTTTAGGACATTACGACTAAAAAGCTTTTGTTCCTTGATAGAAGCTCTTTTGCGGCTTAATGTGGCGTAGTAGCTTTAATCACAAACTTGGAGATGTAGGCGGAAATGGCGCTAAACAGATTATTGATTCTTGATTTTTGATGTTTGATAAATGGGGTACTTGTGTGTGCTTGCGATTAATTGTTTTTTACAATCGCTTTTGGTTTTAAAATCAAATGGAGCTAAAAGATTCTTGATTTTTAATGTTTGATTAAAAGGAACGAATTTTTATCAAAACTCAAAAATCCAACATCAAAAATCATTATAAGTCCAACATTAAAAATCATTTCCTTCTTCGTTGGATCCATTTAGCGACTTCGAACCAACTAACGGAGACAAAACCAACGCTGATGCAGATTGTGAATTGTGAGAAAGAGGGTGTTTCGAATTCAAAAAAGGTGGTGATGGTTGGCACGCTTAGCATCACTGAAACAATAGCGATGGTGGTGAAAATGATGAAGGGAATCATCCTGTTTTTGTAGCTGAGCGTGGTGAGGATTGAATAATAAAACGAGCGATTGATCAAGGTCAAAAGGATGTTGGCGGTAATCAAAACAAGGAAAGTCATGGTGCGCGTCAAGGCTTCGTCGTAACCTTTTAAAACGGCATATTGGTAAACCGAAAGCGTTCCAATCGCAATCAAAATTCCTTGTACGATGCTGATGGATAGTTCGCGCCATTTGAAGAATGTGGTCGTTAGTGCTTTTGGTGCTTGAAGCATCGTGTTTTTTTCTAAGGGTTCGTTTTCATAGATGATGGAACACGTTGGCCCCATTATGATTTCAAGGAAAATGATGTGAATGGGCGAAAATAGGGTAGGGTACAGCCAGCCGAACGCGAGCGGGATAAAAACGGTTAAAATGATCGGAATATGAATGGAAATGATGTATTGAATGGCTTTTTTCAAATTGGAATAGATTTTTCTACCGGTGGCAATTGCGTCAATCATTTTGGATAAATCGTCTTCTAATAAAATCAATGACGCAGCTTGTTTGGCGATTTCTGTTCCTTTTTTACCCATGGCAATACCGATGTGCGCTGCTTTCAACGCAGGACCGTCATTTACACCGTCGCCAGTCATTGCAACAATTTGATTTTGAGATTTTAAGGCATTGATGACTTTTAATTTTGCTTCGGGAAACATGCGCGTGAAAATGGAGGTTTCGATGACACATTTCCCCAAAGCGCTTTCATCCAATTTCATTATTTCGTCTCCATTGATGCTTTTCTCGCTTCCTTGGAATTGAATTTGTTTGGCAATAGCCATGGTAGTTTCAGCGCCATCACCTGTGATGATTTTCACTGCAATTCCAGCATTGTTAAAGAAAACGTCTATTTTTCCAAAACGTTTAATGGCTTCATTGACATAACTTTCAACTTCATTTGCTTTTGAAACATCTGCTGCAAAAATGGCCACATTTTCGTTCGCTAATTCTGTTTGAACTTCCTTTAATTGGCTTTCGTTCAAGTCAACTAATAAGACTTTTGCTCCTTCTTCGAGAAATAATTTGGCGGTTGTTTTTCCGATGCTTCCAGCTCCACCAGTTATAATGGCAACTTTGTTTTGTAATTGATTCATGATAAAATTTTAAGGTTTTTTG
>RFNX01000632.1 GCA_009926905.1 Flavobacteriales bacterium | reverse complement strand
AGTTTTTAGTCATCTTTTAAAACAAGAAACAATAAATTACAGTTCTAACCATATTTTGAATTGGAATCAAGATCAAACGCAACCGAACTAAACAGGCCTTGAATTTCAAGGTTTTAGCAACTGAACTGAAAATGGTAAATTTTAAGGATTTTTGATCCGTCAGCTGACGGACCGCCAAAATCCAGTTTCAGAAAGTAGCTAAAATTGTTTGCTACGGCACAGCTATTAATACTGAAAAAAGATTTGCAAACAAAAGGAAATTTAGAGCCTTGACTTTTTACCTTCGGTGCTACTTCGTGGTGGTTCCTTTTTGGTCAAGCAAAAAGAACAAAAAATTAAAATTTTAACTTAAACTTTGATTTACTTTTAACTAAAATGTAATTAAAGTTTTAAGAAGAAAGAATTCAGAACTTAATTATTTCTTCTCAATCCATTCAGTAATCGAAGCATCATCAGGTTGAACACTCGGAGAAATAACTTTCACCAAATATCCATTTTCATCCAATAAATACTTTTGGAAATTCCATTCAACTTTGTTATCCTCTAAACCATTTTTAGCTTTTTGAGTCAAGAATTTATAAACAGCATGCATGTCTTTTCCTTTCACAGAAATTTTTGACATCATCGGGAAAGTCACACCGTAATTCTTTTGACAAAATGATGCAATTTCTGTATCTGAACCAGGCTCTTGAGACATGAAATTATTTGCAGGAAAACCAACAATCACAAAATTTTTATTCTTGTATTTTTTGTAAAGCGCTTCCAATTTTTCGTATTGAGGAGTCAATCCACATTTTGAGGCTGTGTTTACAACCATCACTTTTTTGCCTTTCAAAGAGTTAAAATCAAACGATTTTCCTTCAATGTCTTTCACTTTAAATTGATGAATGGATTCTTTTCCAGACGATGCGGCACTCATGACCATTGCTAAACTCAAAATTCCGATACTCATTGCTGCGATAATTTTCATGTGATTCAATTTTCATATAAAACAATTCAGAACGAATTTAGTTCATCTTTGTGTTTAAATGGAACATTTTTTGACAAAATTCGAATACACTCACAAGATGAAAAAAATCCTATTGCTTTTTTTGTTGTTTTCGTTGAACAACTTTGCTCAAACCAAACTTACAGGTGAATGGCAAGGAATTGTTGTTTTGGGTGATAAAAATTGGAAAGAAGGACAACCGATTTATCTAACAATTTCAGTTATCAACGGTTTAATCGATGGAAAAATTCGCGAAGAAAAATACAATTCGAACGGCTTTTTCATTTCGAAAGCTTCAGGGAAATCAAACGAAAACAAAGAAATATCACTTTCCGAAGATCGCATTTTAAAGCAAAGTGAGAAAAATGAAAATCCATGTTTGCGTCAGTTTACTTTAAAACTCAACGAAACAACAGGCTATTTCGAAGGAACTTTCACCAGTAAAAAATGCATGGATCAAAAAGGGAAAGTTATTCTCTACAAATCCAATTATGAATTTAACGATAAAAATGAACCGTTAATGTCTCATTCGTGGGTGGACCGTTTTAATAGTGACTTAGAAAATGGACTCTCCTCTCCTACTCGACGATTGATTGAGTTGAAAGAATTCAAATTTGAATCGGTTTATTTCGACTATGGAAAAGACGATTTGAAGGAAGAATATCAATCTTACCTTTTGAGGATGATTAAAATGGTAAAAAGCCATTCTGATTTGCGTATTAAAATCACAGGACACACGGACGCAGATGGTTCCGATTCCTACAACGATAAAC
>RFNX01000081.1 GCA_009926905.1 Flavobacteriales bacterium | reverse complement strand
ACCTTATTTCTTTACTCTGATGTAAGATTTAAACGGATATTTACTTTATTTTTAAATGAGTAGGAAGGTTAAAACAACTCCAATTGTTGCGAAGGTGCGATTGTTTTTGTTTGCTTGACTCCGTGAAAAATTTCCATTCTGCCAAATTGTTTGTCTGTGATTGCGAATATTCCAACATGACCTTTTTCGGGTAATAAACGTTTGACTCGTTTGGTGTGCACGTCTGCATTTTCTTGGCTTTGGCAAAAGCGTGTATAAATTGAAAATTGGAACATCGTGAATCCATCTTCTTGCAATTCTTTTCTGAATTTAGCAGCATCCCGACGTTCTTTCTTCGTTTCGGTCGGTAAATCAAATAATACCATTATCCACATATTTCTGTAGGCGTTAAAGCGTGAGGTTTCCATATTTTTGTTGATATTAGGATTAAAACTGTTGGCTTCGAGAGCCTCAGACAACAGTTTTAATCGGGCTCTCGGTATAAAGTTGACTGAGGCTCTCGAAGTCAACTTTCCAGTTCTGGATATACAATTTTCCGTTGTGAACCTTCAAAACACTTATATAAACTTGCTGTTGTCAAACTTACAGCATGAAATAGGGGTCGTTTTAATCCGCCGATTTCAATGTCTAACTGTGGGAGTTTTAAAAGTTCAATTTTATGTTCACGTGTCAATTCTTCGCTTGGTTCTTCGGATTCTAATAATTGAATGACTACCTGATCTACATAAGGTCGATATGGTTCCATGATGTCGTCAGCCAAACAGTAAGCGTTGTATTTGTTTTTGTGGTGAATTCCGAAAGTGGGAAGCATTCCGCTTGCTGTCAAGGCTCTTGCGACAACAGAACGCAAAATAGCATAACCATAATTAAGTTGTGCATTTGGACTGTTGCTTTCTCGTTCGCGTTTGAATTTAGTACCGTAAATCGCACTCCAATAATGGGCGGCTGCTTGGGCTTCACAATTGGTAGAATCGCCACTTAACACTTTTGATTTTAAGTTTTCCAGTCGCGAAGTAGTTAAACCTAAAGTTTCTAGAACCCCTGCTTGATTGTGAATTTTTGCTTTGATGGTTTGTTGCCACAATTGTTTTTTCAAAGGTTCGCTTGCTTCAATTTGGGTACGCATGCGTTCCGTTTGTTCGCTGTTTCCTTCCAAAGGCATAAATAATCCAGTTGGCATGTATTTGCTGTTACAGCTAATAAGTGCCACTTGATTTTCAAGCAATAACTCAAGGAGATTGGCAGTAAAAGTGATGTGTGGATGTTCCAAAACAACGATGCCAATGTCTTCAATTGGGATGGTTTTGGTGGTGCGTTGCTCGTCTTTTAGTTCTACGACCAATTGTTGTTTGGAGGTAGAAAGATGAGCTGGATTTCCGAAGTGTAGGGTTCGTTTAACCATTCTAAGTAGATTAGGAATGGTTGCATTTACGTGTTAGTTGTTGGAAATGTTGCAGTTAGCCTAATTTGAAAATTTGAAAATGAGTTAATTTGAAAATTAATAAGTCAATATTTCATTTAGGCACTTGTGGATTTTTGTCATTTCCGATTTGGAGAGCGTTCCGATGTGTTGTTTCAAACGGGATTTGGATAAGGAACGCACATGCAAGGTTAAGACTTCGGATGTTTTGCTTAAACCATTTTGAGGAGTAGGAGAGAGGATGAGGTTTCCGTGATAATTTTTGAGTTTGGTGGTGAGCGGGCAACACACAACCACGTTGGCATATTTATTCAATAAGTTGCCACTGATAATGACAACAGGTCTGAATCCAGCTTGTTCACTTCCTTCAACTGGGTTGAGATTAGTCAACCAAATTTCGCCTTGGTTCATTCTTCGTCCAATTGCGTTAAATAATCCGCCATACCTTCTTCTGCGATTAGCATTGTGTCGGTATCTGCTGCCATTTGTTTATAGGATTTGACATAAGCAGCACGATTCAATTGTTCTAAATAAATACGAAGCGCTTTTTCTATGAGCGTGTTTTTAGGAACAGACAATTCTTTGGCTTTATCTGCCAACAATTGCAACAAATCATCTGGAAGCGAACTGGTGAAAGTGGACATGTTTTTTGATTTATATTTATAGAATACAAATGTAAATATATTTTTAGAAATAAAAAAC
>RFNX01000082.1 GCA_009926905.1 Flavobacteriales bacterium | reverse complement strand
TTCCTCCCTTGAGGGAGGACTAAGGAGGGTGACCAATTTTCAATCCGCCTCGGCGGAAATTCATCTTCAAATTTTCAAATCTTCGTTACCCTCTTCCTCACAAAAAACTCACTATTCTCAAATACCAAAGTATATTGACCAGTAGCTAAGTGTTGAATAGCAATCGTGTAATTTTCAATTTCTTTTGGGATATTTTGTTTTAAGACCAATCTTCCTTGTAAATCATAAATTTTGACGGTGCTTTCAAGTTTTAAGAAACCAAAACCTAATTCTATAAAATTAGAGCTAGGGTTTGGTTTAAGAGTAAAATGAAAATCTGGAATCGGAGGAGTAGGCGTTACAGCGATGGTAATACTTGCACGTGTTGTATCACACGGAGTTATTTTTGTTAAGGTGTAAGTTGTTGTTTCCGTTGGCGAAGCTGTTGTTTGCCAACAAGTATCACAAGCTAAACCAACACTCGGTGACCAAAAGTAATTCGCAACATCTTGAGAGGTATCACCAATGATTACATTTTGACCTTCATCAATTAAAGTATCACTTGCTAAAACAGGTGGACGGCATTCAGTGATGGAGATATCATCGAAATAATAATAAGCTCCACTAAATTGAGAATTAGGGTTAAAAACTATACCATTTGTTAACGAATCAGCTTGTAAATTTCCAATACTAATATAACGTTCAGTTCCATCTGCCTTATAAATACCTTTAATCAATGTCCAATTCATTGTGTCACAAATTTGAAAATTAATTGGATTACGAACTTGAGGAACAACACCTAAAACGCAATAAGCTGGACTACAATTTATTGAATCTTTACTAAGATGAATCCCCAAATTATCAATACAATTCCTCACTGGATTGGCTAAGTTTACATACAATGAAATACAATAAGTTGTGTTTAATACGAGATTCTTTTTTATTTTTTGCTGAATACTTTCTCTTATTAAGAAAAAATTATCCCAAACATTTATTCCCATCATTCCAAATCCTGTTCTTGAATTTTGAAATGAGCCACTATAATAATTTGGTACTTGTATATCAGGATTTATTGCACATTTATTAAAAACATCGGGGTCAGAACCAGAAGGATTGTACCAAGGATAAGCATATTCAATTTGACCAGGGAAATCTGGACATTGAGTTAACTCTTCAAACCCCCCATTGTATACTAGATTTTGAGCAAACAAATTCGAGTAAGCAAGAAAAACCATTAAAAGTACAACTTTCATTTTTTGTTGTGATTTTCAAGTAAATGTAAGGGAAATTTTTAAAAAGTTTGTTTGAATTGAGTTGAAAATAGTTTTGTGGGAAAACATAGTTGGTTGGATTTCAGATAGATTTAAGGTCATCCCCCTTAGTCCCCCTTCAAAGGAGGAAACCACAATCTCGCTTCGGGAGAAATTATTGATTTGAACTGGTAAATGTTTGTTTAACAATGTTTTAAAGCTTAATAATGGTCTGA
>RFNX01000367.1 GCA_009926905.1 Flavobacteriales bacterium | reverse complement strand
AGGTATAGACACAAAGAAAGGCATACTTTTAGCTGGTCCTATTGGCTGTGGCAAAACATCACTTATTTCATTAATGACTGAATTTACATTTGAAATCAATCATTTTTTGATTCGTTCAACACGTGCCGTTGCAACAGAGTTCCATGAAGAAGGGTATCAAGTAATACATAAATATTCTTACATACCAAAAATTTACTGTTTTGATGATTTGGGAATTGAGCAAAACATGAAGTACTTTGGCAATGATTGTAATACACTTGCAGAAATTCTACTTAATCGATATGACCTCTTAATTAGAAGAGGAATTGTAACACATGCAACCACAAATCTAAGCGCTTCTGATCTTGAAACAATTTATGGAAATCGTTTACGATCGAGAATGAGAGAAATGTTTAACCTCATCTCATTTCCAAATAATTCACCCGATAAACGAAGGTAAAAAATAGACCAGAAATTAGTATTTGTACTAATTGTAAATAGTACATATACTAAAATTTTATAGTACATGTACTAAATTTTCACAACTTCTCCCCTTGAGGGGAGATTAAGAGGGGTGACAAACTTCTTAATTTGAGGAAAGATCAAGAGCGGTAAAACCTTCTCCCCTTGAGGGGAGATTGAGAGGGGTAACAACTAAAAAAATAAATAATAACTGTCTAAAAATCTAAATATGAAAATAAAAGACCTTATCCAATATCCATTAAACAAAACACAATATTATCCAATAGTTTTCAAAAAAAAACAAATTGTCTTACACCACACGGTTAGTGGTCCAGATGCGAAAAACGTCATTAATTATTGGGGCAATACTATTGAAAGAGTCGCAACTGCTTTCATTATTGATGGACAAGGAAATATTTACCAATGCTTTAGTTCAGCACATTGGGCGCATCATCTTGGAACACGCAAACTGAATAACCTACAATTAAATCAACAATCCATTGGAATTGAAATCTGTAATTGGGGCGCTTTGACTGAAAAAGGAGGTCGATTCTACTCAGCATTCAAGAAAGAAGTTCCCAAAGAAGAAGTCGTCGATTACGGCATCAATTGGCGCGGTCACCGCTATTTTCACAAATACAAAGACGAGCAGCTTGAATCCTTAAAAATCATCCTCGATTACCTTTGTGAGAAATACAACATCCCCAATACTTACCAACCTGACATGTGGGACTTAAATAACAGTGCTTTAGAAGGAAAACCTGGCATTTGGACACATGTTTCGTTCCGTCCCGATAAATCAGATTGCCATCCGCAGTTGAGTTTGATTAATCTGTTGAAGTCTTTGAATGAAGAACGATAAACGATCTTGGTTTGATTCAATATTGCGTATCGCGATACGCAATATTTACTCGTAATACCTTTTTTATTGATGATTTAATCATTTGTCTTTTAATCGGAAAGGAAGATAAGTCATTCTTAATTTAATCCTTAATGGGTAAGAAACCCTTTTCTCCCAAACTTTTTATAATTCCTCTTAAAAGAAAGTTATTGTCAAAT
>RFNX01000423.1 GCA_009926905.1 Flavobacteriales bacterium | reverse complement strand
ATTCTAATATTATGTTTATGTTAACAAAAGGGTTAAAGTGACAACTCATTGCAGTATCGGCTAAATTTGCTAAAAAATTGAATTTTATGTCAGGAATTTTAAGTTACTTTTTGCCAAAAGATAAAGTGTTTTACTCATTGTTTGAAGAAGCAAGTGACAACCTTCAAGAGATTTCAAAAAAATTGATTCAAGTTGTTTATGAACCTGATTACAACAAAAGAGCTGTTATCATCAAAGAAATGGAAGATATTGAACATTTAAACGATAATGTTACGCATCGAATTTTCATTGAATTAGGTAAAAATTTCATTACTCCTTTTGATAGAGAAGACATACATGCCTTGGCTTCTGCTTTGGATGATATCGCAGATTATATTTATTCAGCAGCTAAGAAAATCAATTTTTACAAAATAGATCCTATTTCCGACCAAGGAATTCAAAAAACTGCTGAGGCGATTAAAGAAGCTGTCAATGCAGTAAAAGCTGCCGTAATGGAGTTGAGAAACTTGAAAAATACGCAAAAAATCATTGAATGCGTAATCAAAATCAATAGTATAGAAAACAGTGCGGATGAAATTTTTGATATGAGTATTGAACGCTTGTTTGATTCAGATGTTGACGCCAAAGAACTAATCAAACGTCGTGAAATTTATCAAGTTATGGAAACTGCTACTGATAAATGTGAAGATGCTGGCAATGTCATTGAATCAATTGTTGTAAAATACGCATAATTAAGCACTTAAATTAATAAATATGTTTGCACTGTTAATTACAGTTATCGTTATTGCCTTACTATTCGATTTGGTAAATGGTTTTCACGATGCAGCAAATTCAATTGCAACTGTTGTTTCAACTAAAGTATTAACTCCATTTCAAGCTGTTATTTGGGCGGCAACGTTTAACATCATTGCTTTTTGGGTTTTTGATATGAGTGTTGGAAATACTGTAGCCAAAACAGTGGACAGTAATCACATTGACTTATATGTAATTCTTGCAGGACTTCTTGCTGCTACATTTTGGAATTTATTGACTTGGTGGTTGGGAATTCCATCTTCTTCATCGCACACTTTAATTGGTGGATTTGCTGGTGCTGCAGTTGCTCATGCAGGATTTGATGTGATTGATTCTACTGAAATCATAAAAGTAATTCTATTCATTTTTCTTGCACCATTGATTGGTGGTTTCATCGCCTATTTAATTGCTGTAGTTACAATAAGCAGGTCTTTTTGGAAGAAAATGCTAGTTATATTGCTTCTATCGGGAGTTACGATTGCCTTTATGGAATATATGATTGAATATATTGATATGAAGCCGATTATGCTATATATCGTTGTTGGAATGATCTGTGTTTTTGTACTTGTTTACATTTGGTTTGAAATAAATTATGGAAAAAAACCGTCTGCATTGAAAGAAGCGAATATGCACAAACGATTGCAATTACTTTCCTCAGCTGCGTTTTCATTAGGACATGGTGGTGCTGATTCACAAAAAGTTATGGGTATTATTTGTGCTGCACTTTTAGTTTATGGAAATCTTGGTCGAGAAGGAAAATTGGACAATCCAGTTCCAGTGCAACTGCGCATAACTGAATTGGTTCAAATTGAATACAAAAACGAAGATGGCAAAATCCAACATTTTAAACCTGAAGTTGCAACAATTAAAGGTCAAATTTATTACAAGGATCACAAAGCAGTTTTAGATTTCAAAACACATCAAGAAATTTATAACAAAAGCGGAGACTTAAACTCTAAATTCAAACAAGCTTCAGTTCCTAGTTTGAAAGAGATAAACAAAGCCATTGAAAATATACAAGTGTACACTTTTGGTGATGCATTATGTGATGCAACAACTGACGATACGATTTTCAATGATAAAGTATTAAACACTGAATATAAATATGCACCAATTTTCGCTAAATATATCGACAAAAAAGGTCATTTATTAGAAGATTACAAAATCAAAACCAAAGTTCACTCAGATACGATGCCATTTTGGATTGCTTTTGGTTGTTACTTAATGATTGGTCTAGGAACATTAATGGGAGGTTGGAAAATTGTGAAAACAATGGGTACAAAAATCACGAAAGTTACACCACTTGAAGGAGTTTGTGCTGAAACTGCTGGAGCATTGACTTTATTTACTGTTTCTCAATTCGGTATTCCAGTTTCAACAACACATACTATTACAGGGTCAATTATTGGTGTTGGAGCAACAAAGCGATTAAGTGCCGTACGTTGGGGAGTTACTATTAATTTACTTTGGGCTTGGATTTTAACCATTCCTGTGAGTGCTGCATTAGCTGCAATCTTTTATTATTTCATTCAATTTGTAAAATAATTTTCTCCTAACCTTTTTATTTAAAGCAAGAATCGCTACAAGTGGTTCTTGCTTTTTTTATTCCAAGAAACTTTATCAATAAATGAATGTTGATTTTAATATATATTTCTTTTAATTTAAGTTATTTTAACTTATAGAATTTTATTTTACTTTTGTGTAAACTATAATCAAAACGTATATGAAAAAATTATTACTTTCCTTAACATTACTTGCATCGACTTATTGGTCAAGTGCACAGGTAATCGTTGCTGGAGTTTCTCCTGCTTCTATTATCGCAAATTATACTAATTCTTGGGCTGATCCTGCGGGTGGATGGGGTACACCTGATTTCAACACACCGGGTGTTTATGTTCAAGATACATTAATGATTGTTGAAGATGGTTCAACTGGAACAAATCCACAAGGTTTTCCAATATCTCAAGAAGGTTGTAATCCACTCATCAATGATTTAACTGGAAAAATTGCAGTTATTTATCGCAATACTTGCGAATTTGGAGCAAAAGCATTTAACGCACAAAATGCAGGTGCAGTTGGAGTTATCATAATCAATCGCGACCCTGAGGTTATCCAAATGGGAGCTGGTGCTGAAGGAGCTAACGTAACTATTCCTGTTGTAATGTTAACAACAGCTGATGGTGCTGCGTTGGTTGCCGAAATGGCAAACGGTCCAGTTGTGGTATTTATGGGTAACAAAACAGGTTTATTTGCAAATGATATAGCTTTATTAGCTTCAAATGTTTTAACTCCTAAATTAGGAGGAGTTCCTGCACTTTTAGCTCAAAATGGTACTGAATTTAGTTTTGATTTAGGTGCTCGCATTTATAATCCAGGAAGTTTAGACCAAACAAATATTACAATTAACGCAAAAGTTACGAATCCAACAGGAAACGTAGTATATGATAATTCTGTTTCAGGTTTAGCTATCGTTTCAAATGATAGCATTGATGTTGATCCATTATCGGCTAATGCACTCCCTCTTTTTTCTTTAGCTACATATCCAGCAGGAAAATATACCTTGACCTATACTATTTCTTTGGACGGTGTTGCTGACGAATATGATGGAGATAATACATTGAGTTCTACATTCACAATCAATGATTCTATTTATTCTTTCGCTCAAATAGATGCTACAACGAATGCTCCAAATCCAGGAAGTTACTACAGACCGAGTACAAACAACCAAACGTTTTCTATTTGTAATGTGATCAATGACCCACACGCAAGTAGAGTTGCTATTACAGGAATTTATTTCGCTGCTACTAACTCAACAGCAACATTAGAGGGTGAAGAGATTGCATTGTTTGTATATAAATGGGAAGACGCGTTTACAGATTTAAATGATGCTGGTTTTGGATTTAACACTTTAACTGAAGTTGGTTCAGGTTATTATTATTTCCCTAATGACGGACAAGATTCAGTTGTTTATGGTGCTTTGCCTGCTCCAGTTCCATTGACAGATAATCAACGTTATTTGGTTTGTGCTCAAACAGCAAATACAAGCGTATTCTTAGGTCATGAATCAAACACAAATTATTCTTATAACTTCAACTACTATGCTCAACCAATGTTCCCTAACGAAAGTGACGGTACATACTACGCTGCTGGTTTTGGAGGAGATAATCCAAACTCGTTAGGTATTAAAGTAATTGATGCTGCTAATTTAGGAGTTAAAGACATCAACGAAGTTGCTGGAATGGCTTATCCAAACCCTGCAACTGATAAAGTAACGGTTTCTATCGAAGGTTCAGGGGTTGCTACATTGAAAGTAACTGACGTTGCTGGAAAAGTTGCAATTGCAAATACTGTTTCTTTAGTAAACGGAAAAGCTGAAGTTAACATCGCTTCTTTAGAAGCTGGAATGTACATTTTCAATGTAGTTCTTGAAAACGGTAAAACTTCTCAATTCAACTTAGTAAAAAAATAATTCTTTTTTAAATTATATTTCAAAGGGTCGGCTTAGGTCGGCCCTTTTTGTTTTACCGAATTGTTAAACCAAATCAAATGACAGAATAATCATTTCCTCTTCAATTTTTGATTTGGTTAATACCGACACTTCAAATATATTAGACCATGAAATATAAATGAATTTGAACTGTATTATTTGTGTCGTCGGTGTTATCTTTGCAAAACGATGAAAAAAGCAGCATATACAGTTACCGCAGCCTTGCCTTATGCAAATGGCCCATTACATTTAGGACACGTAGCAGGAGTTTATTTACCCGCAGATATATTTGTGCGATTTCTAAAAATGAACGACCACGATGTTGCCTTTATTTGTGGAAGCGATGAACACGGTGCTGCGATTACTTTGCGTGCGAAAAAAGAAGGAATTACTCCGCAAGAAATTGTAGATAAATACCATGTTTTAATTCGTGATGCTTTCAAAGATTTCAATATTGATTTTGATATTTTTCACCGTACCTCAGCTCCAATTCATCACGAAACATCAGCTGATTTTTTCAAGAAATTATACGATAGCGGTAAATTCATCGAAGAAACGTCTGAACAATATTACGACGAAGAATACAACCAGTTTTTAGCAGATCGATACATCACAGGTCAATGTCCTAAATGTGCGAATCCATTAGCTTATGGAGACCAATGTGAGAAATGTGGAAGCGATTTAAGTCCAACCGATTTAATCAATCCCATGTCAACTTTAAGTGGAAAATCTCCTATTTTAAGAACCACTTCTCACTGGTATTTACCTATGGATCAACATGAAACGTGGTTGAAAGAATGGATTGAAAAAGGAATTTTAGACGGAGAACAACAACATGATCCGAAAGCTTGGAGAAATCAAGTAATTGGTCAATGTATGTC
>RFNX01000540.1 GCA_009926905.1 Flavobacteriales bacterium | reverse complement strand
TTCCAAGAAACAATTGTTTCGTTTGTACGATTTTGAGTTTCATCGAAATAATTTACCATGTGGTGTATTAGTCGATAATCGGTAATAAATTCATCCAAATAATGTAGCGCTTTAATATGCTCTGATCTCACAGTTAATGAGGCTTTCATTTCAAAGCAATGAAGTTTCTTTCCATCTAAAATTAGCAAGTCAATCTCATTTTGATTGCTGTCACGCCAGTAATAATAACTCAACTGATTGCCCTGTGCGTTTTGTGTTTTCATAATTTCAAGTAATACATAATTCTCAAAAAGTGCACCTTTGTAAGAGGATGTAGCTATTTCATTCTTGTTTTTAATTCCCAACAAGTAGCAAAGTAATCCCGTGTCATAAAAATATAATTTCGGGGTTTTTACAACTCTTTTGGGCAAATTTGTATGCCACGGTTCAAGTGTAAATGCAATGTAACTTGTTTCTAAAATTGACATCCAACGTTGAACGGTTTTACTATCAATGTTTAGTTTTTTAGCAATTTCTGAAGCGTTGAACTGTTGACCTGCATAATGCGCTAGTAACGAAAGTAACTTGCGAAAAAGCTTGATGTCTTGTACATTCAAAATGGTTCGAACATCTCGTTCAACATATGTTTTAATGTAACCTGGATAAAAATCCTTTGGCGCAATTTCCATATTGTACAATCGTGGATAAGAACCAGCAAATAATTCTTCTTCAATTGTTGTTTCTTTTACTTGAGAAATCTCAGAATGATTCAATGGAAGCAGTTCCATTAAATATACTCTTCCCGCCAATGATTGCGTCATTTTTTCAAGTAATAAAAAATTTTGAGAACCACTTAATATGTAATGACCAACAACATTAGACTCATCAACAATTTGCTGAATGTATGAAAATAATTCAGGTGAATTTTGAACTTCATCAATAATGACATAACGGTCATAAATTGCTAAAAACCCACGGGGGTCAGAAAGCGCAAACTCCAAGTTCTGTGGATTCTCCAATGACACATAACGGTAAGTAGGAAAACTCATTTTAGCCAAAGTTGTTTTTCCGGACTGACGTGGGCCTGTAAATACGACGACAGGAAATTTTTCTGCCATTGCCATTGCTTTATCGACTGCTGTTCTTGTAATCACATACCAAAGTTAAAATTTTTTATGCAATCTCGGAATATCATCTATGCAATTTCGGAATATTATTTATGCAAATTAGGAATAAATTAACATATATATTTGATTTTAAAGTATTTATGTAAAAATTATAATATTACATAATTATAGATTAATTTAAATTTTAAGTATTATTATAAATTGCTTCAACATAATGTAATTATCTTTGGAGACAAATAATTTTTATGAAAGCCATTCTCTTAACTGCGTTTATTCTTTTTGTATTTGGAACTTCTTTCGGACAAAAAAAAGCTTCAACCGAAACAATTGTCATTCAAACCTCAGCGCAATGCGCGGACTGTAAAGAACGTATTGAAAACATTTTAAATTATACGAAAGGTGTGAAATTCGCTGAATTGGATTTAGAAACAAAAAAAGTAACAGTTAAATACGCATCTTCGAAAATTTCTATGCAAGAAATAAAAGAAGTTATTGCAAAAATAGGATACGACGCTGATGAATTGAAAGCAAAAAAAGAAGATGTCGAAAAACTTCCAAAATGCTGTCAACCAAATGGTCACAGATAAACAATCACTTCATTTTGACTTTCTGAAATTATAAGCAGCAATTCATCTTTCAATATTGTAAGCAAATCGCTAACTTCGCGTAAAATTTTTCTGGACCATGAGTGACGCGATACAACACGAATGTGGGATAGCCCTTTTGAGGCTTAAAAAACCCATGGAGTTCTACCTTGAAAAATACGGCTCTGCACTCTACGGAATCAACAAACTTCACCTTTAATGGAAAAGCAACACAACCGTGGACAAGACGGCGCTGGAGTTGCCAACATTAAATTCGACATGGAACCGGGAGAACGTTACATCTCCAGAACACGTTCCATAGCTAAAAGTCCGATTCAAGATATTTTCGATCAAATCAACGAGCGATTTGCTCAAATTGCTGAGGAAAATCCAGCAAATTTGAAAAACGTTGACTATTTAAAAAAGAATGCTGGATTCACTGGCGAATTGTTTTTAGGTCACTTACGTTATGGTACTTTTGGTAGAAATTCCATTGAAAGTTGCCATCCATTTTTACGACAAAATAACTGGATCACGAGAAATTTAGTAGTAGCTGGAAATTTCAATTTGACAAATGTTGACGAACTTTTTGAAACCCTGGTACGAATTGGTCAGCATCCAAAAGAAAAATCAGATACGGTTACTGTACTTGAAAAAATTGGTCATTTCTTGGATGTTGAAAACGACGAATTATTCAAACAATATAAAACATTAGGTTACAGTAATACAGACATTTACAAGAAAATTTCAGAGCAATTGAATTTGGTGAAAATTCTGAAAAAAGCTTCTGAAGATTGGGACGGAGGTTACGCAATGGCTGGATTACTTGGCATGGTGATGCTTTTGTTCTCAGAGATCCTTCAGGTATTCGTCCTGCGTTTTGGTATGAAGACGATGAAATTTGTGTGGTTGCTTCCGAAAGACCTGTAATTCAAACTGCTTTCAATTTGAAAGTTGACGAGATTAAAGAATTGCAACCCGGTCACGCATTGATTATTCGCAAAAACGGTCATATTTCCGAAGAGTTAATCAACAAGCCGTTAGCACCTCAAAAATGTTCTTTTGAACGTATTTATTTCTCAAGAGGTTCAGATGCAGATATTTATAAAGAACGTAAAGCTTTAGGAAGATTGATTGTTCCTCAAGTATTGGAAACCGTTGATTACGATTTCGATAATTCAGTTTTTTCATTCATCCCAAATACGGCTGAAGTTTCATTTTATGGTTTGATTAAAGGTTTGGAAGAACAATTGAACGTTCAGAAAATCGAAGAAATCAAACAATTAGATGCAACGGCTAGCGAGGAACAAATAGCAGAAATAATTAACCGTCGTGCGCGTATCGAAAAGATTGCAGTTAAAGATGCGAAACTGAGAACCTTCATTACACAAGATGATTCTCGTGACGATTTAGTGGCACACGTTTACGACATTACTTATGGAAGTGTTCGTCCGAAAACGGATAATTTAATTGTTATCGACGACAGTATTGTACGAGGGACTACATTGAAACAAAGTATTTTGCGCATTTTAGATCGTTTGCATCCAAAGAAAATTGTCGTTGTTTCGTCTGCTCCTCAGATTCGTTATCCTGATTGTTATGGGATTGACATGGCAAAAATGGGTGATTTTATTGCATTTACTGCAACAATTGAATTGCTTAAAGACAGAAAACTTACACACATAATTGACGAAGTCTATAAAAAATGCTTGTCGCAAATTGAGCTACCTAAAGAGCAAGTGAAAAATTATGTCAAAGAAATTTATGCACCTTTCACAAACGAAGAAATCTCTGCGAAAATTGCTGAATTATTAACTCCTGAATCAATAAATGCGAAGGTGGAAATCGTTTTTCAAACAGTTGAAAATTTACACATCGCTTGCCCTGGAAATACGGGTGATTGGTATTTTACTGGAAACTATCCAACGCCAGGAGGCAACAAAGTTGTGAATAAAGCTTTCATTAATTGGGTGGAAAAACGCAACGAAAGAGCTTATTAATTTCCGATTGATTTTAAGCTAAATTCTTAAAAATCGGATTTTCAATGATTCTTTTTGAGACTCCGTTTTGTGATGCTACAAATATTGAAGTTTTCAAAGTCAATTGTTTTAGCTCTTTTTCTATTGAAAGCATCGTTGCTTCAAACTCGTTTTTGTTTCCCACTTCAAAACCAATTCCTTCTTTCAAGAAAGCTGAAGCTTCGGGAAATTTAGTATTAACTGGCCCAAAAATCACAGGTAAACCAAAAACCGCAGGTTCCAAAATATTGTGTAATTTTCCTGAAAACCCACCTCCAACAAAGGCTATTTTACCAAAATAATATGCGGTAGATAAGTGACCTATAGTATCTAAAATAAGAATACTTTGTTGGTCGTATTTTTCAAATTGAGTATAGCGAACTGCATTTCGTCCATAAATTTTTGCCAAACGCGAAACGTTACTTTCGGACACATTGTGAGGCGCTAAAATGATTTTTTCGTTTTTCAAAAAGGGAAGACAATCTTCTAAAATTGCTTCTTCAGGTTGCCAACTGCTTCCAAAAATCACAGCTTTTTTACCTTTTAAGAAATCGTGAAAAACAGTTGAATTACTTGTAGAATTCTCTAATTTCAGTTCAAAGTTGCGTTTATTAGCAAGTACATTGTCAAAACGCGTGTCGCCAACAACGACAGTATTTTCAATTTCAATCGAATTCAACAAGATTTTTGTTGCATCGTTTTGCACAAAAAAATAATCGAAGGATTGTAAAATAGTTCTAAAAAATGAACCATAAGCGTTGAAGTAAATTTGATTCTTTCGCAGAATCGTTGCAATCGAAACTAACTTGATGTTTTGTTTTTTAGCTTCTAAAATATAATTTGCCCAAAATTCATATTTCACAAATACCCCAATTTTAGGACGCGTTAGTTTTAGAAAATCTATGGCTTTTTGGCGCGTATCTAATGGAAGGTAAATTGCTAAATCCACGCAATGATTACGCTTGTGATAATGATCTATTCCCGAAGGAGAAAAAAAAGTCACTAACAAAAAATGATTCGGATAAATCAATTTCAATTCTTTCATCACAGGCAATCCTTGATCGAATTCACCCAACGAAGCACAATGAA
>RFNX01000605.1 GCA_009926905.1 Flavobacteriales bacterium | reverse complement strand
AGGATTGCATCATTTCATTTCTTCCCGTTTGACCTTCTTCAATCAATTTCAATTCTTTGACAATGTTTTCAACTGAACATTCTCCTTGAATGAGTTCCTTCACAGCGTTTTTATTCAAAATTAAATTCACCAAAGAAATGTATTTTATCTTCACTAACATTCGTGCAATCCAATATGAAACCGATGAACTTTTGTAACACACAACTTGAGGAACATTGAACAAAGCCGTTTCTAATGTGGCAGTGCCAGATGTTACAATTGCAATCGAAGCGTGATTTAGAACTGAATAAGTTAATCCTTGTACAAACTCTACTCCGTCTGTCTTATATTTTTCATAGTACGATTTATCCAAATTCGGTGCACAAGCAACTAAAATTCGATAATTTTTAAAATGTGTTGCTGCTTCCAACATGACTGGAAGTTTTAGTTCAATTTCTTGTTTGCGACTTCCAGCCAAAATGGCTAAAATCGGTTTTTCATCTGTTTTTATGTGGTATTTTCACTTGATTTATAACGATTCGTTTCGTCTAATAATGGATGTCCCAAATACGCTACTTCTACGCCAAATTTTTCGTAAAATGCCTTTTCAAATGGCAAAATGCAATACATTGTCTCAACCGAAGCTTTAATTTTAAAAACCCGTGATTGTTTCCAAGCCCATATTTGCGGGGAAATATAATAAAACACACGAATATTGTTGGCTTTCGCCCATTCTGCTATACGCAAATTGAATCCTGGATAATCAATCAAAATCAATACATCGGGCTGGAATTCTAGGATTTGACTTTTACAAATCTTAAAATTTCGGAGAATCGTACGGATGTTCAAAACAACTTCTTGAAATCCCATGAATGCCAATTCGCGAATGTGTTTTTTGATTTCAACTCCTTCAGCTTTCAAACGATCTCCACCCCAACCTACAATTATCAAAGACGCATCCAAAGAATTCAATTCGCGCACGAGATTTGCCGCATGTAAATCACCTGAAGCTTCCCCTGAAAGAATGAATATTTTTTTTGATGCCAATTTATAAAATCCAGTTAGCGTAAATCATATAAGGAACGAAAACTATCATTCCTAAAATAATGCCATAAGAATAATTGTACTTTTCTCGATTCAAAAAGAGGTAAAACCAAACTAAATTCGAAATTAATGCCAAAGAAATATATTTGCTACGATATTCAGGAAATTGAACCACTTGCTGCCACAAATATTCGAAAGATGTATTTTGTGTAAACGATAATATCAACAAGACAAGCGGAAGAAATACAAGAGGAGAAACCACTCCAATCAATAAACCTATTGCATGTTCACGTGTAAAATTAATTCTCATTTTCTAAATTTTTAAAATTATCCATCTCGTTATAAGCCGTTAAATCATATTGAGTTGGCACGATACTTACATATCCTTCTTTCAAAACATGTAAATCTGTATTTGGACGTTTGTCCACATCCGAAAATTCGCCTGTTAACCAATAATACGGTTGCCCAAATTGATCCAATCTTTTTTCAAAACGATCTGCCCAAAATGCGTGAGCTTGACTGCAAACTTTCACACCTTTTATTTCAGCTAAAGTCAATTTTGGAACGTTGACATTTAAACAAACTCCTTTAGGGTATTTTCCTGCAAGAACTTGTTTTATGATTTGAGCTGCATAATATTTTGTTGCTTCGAAATCTGCATCCGCACTGTAATCTGCGAGTGAAAAACCGATTGATGGAATTCCTTCCATGGCGCCTTCAATTGCCGCTGACATTGTCCCTGAATACAATACATTAGTAGAAGAATTTTCTCCGTGATTCACCCCAGAAAGAATCAAATCTGGTTTGCGGTGCAACACTTCGTAAACTGCCAATTTCACACAATCGACAGGCGTTCCAGAACAAGAATAAGCTTCAACTTCGCCAAAAAGCATTGATTTTTTTAATCGCAACGGATCGTGAATCGTAATCGCGTGCCCCATTCCAGATTGTGGTTTATCCGGCGCAACTACTACTACTTGTCCGAATTGCTTAGCAACTTCAACCAATGAATGAATACCTTTTGCATTCACGCTGTCGTCGTTTGTAACTAAAATTAGATGTTCTTTCTTCATACTTAGGTCGCTAAAATAACCAAATTCAAAGTAGGATTTATTACTTTTGAAAACATATATGAACAAATTAAAATTAATAACTCACGAACAAAAACACGCATTTTCCATGGTTTCCGTCGCTCCATTACGCAAAGAAGCGAGTGACGCGTCAGAAATTATTTCACAATTACTTTTTGGTGAACCTGTCGAAATATTAAGTTTTGGCAAGCCTTGGGTAAAAATTCAGAGTTTTTTAGACGGTTACGAAGGATATGTCGATGGAAAGCACATTTTACCCTTGACGCCAAAAGAGTTAAAAAGATGGAGTGACAGCAAAATTTATTTGGCAACTCCTTTCTCTTACTTGCAAACGCCTTGGGGAAAACAATTGATTTCGAAAGGAAGTTTGGTAGGTGATTCAATGCAATTTAAGATTGGTGATTTTGATTTTGAATTGCACGCTTCTCCCCTGCCCGCTTCAAACGACTTATGGGAAAACGCTCTGGATTATCTCAATTCTCCTTATTTGTGGGGTGGAAAAAGTATTTTCGGAATTGATTGTTCTGGTTTTACACAAGCTATTTTTCGTCTGCAAGGAATCAATCTTCCACGTGATGCTTATGAGCAAGAAGAATTGGGTGAAAGTATAGAATTTTCAGAATCAAAATTAGGTGATTTAGCCTATTTCACAAACAAAGAAGGCAAAGTCATCCACGTTGGAATCATTGGTGATAACAATCAAATCATCCATGCTTCAGGACGCGTTCGCATTGACGAATTGAAAGAAAATGGGATTTGGAACGAGGAAATGGAATTGATGACGCATAGTTTGAGTTCGATTAAAAGAGTGGGGTGATGTTGGATGTTTGATTTTGGATTTTAAATTCTTGATAAAAGAAGGGTAAGCATCTAATTAGGGGTATATGTAAATTCTACCTATTCACGTTTTTTGCATGAATAAATTGTATATTTGGTGTGGAAAATAAACCGAAATACAGCCTTAGGAAGCACACCAAATTTGGGAATATTGGTGAATTTTTTGTTTTGGATTTATATATGTTAGAAACTATATACAATTAGCATGGCTCTGTTTAAAAAATTCGAAGATGAAATAGTAGGTGATAATATTGATGATTTCTTTAACCCAGAGAAAATAAGAGAAAATAATTCTGAATTAACTTTTCATGATTTCGGCTCTCCAAGACTAAAATACCTTAAGAAAATTTGGACAAATTATATAAACCTGAAATGGGAGCTTGAAAGACTAAAAAATGTAGAAGTATATTTCTCCATTGAGAAAATTCCAGATCATTATTCTGAAGGAGGTATAAACAATCTAGAGTATTACAATTATCATTTTGAGCATTTCAGAATTAAATCTATTTCCATCGTTGACTATTTAGTGCTATTTATCAATCACTGTCTACAAATGGGGATTCCAGTAAAAAAATGTAATATTTATAGTTTTACAGAAAATACAATTGTTAAAGACGGTGATTTAGTTCAAAGTTTAAAGGCATTTGAGAAAGATATTTCAAATCTAAAAAAGGACAGAAATAAGATAATACATGAAGGTACTTTTGAACCACAATCAATGATACCACTGAATGATGTAATCGTAGAATATGAAGAAAATTTCATTGATGAGGATGACATTGAACAAGGAGTACTCAAAAAGGATGAAATCATCAAAGCCATCTCGCATTTTAGATATGAAATCGATATGATAAATACTCATGTCGAGAATGTGTTAAACAACCTAATTCCACACATTAAAAAACAAGTTGAAATTTTTAAACTAGATGAATAAAATGAAACTAACACAAGCCTAGCAAAAGAGCTGAAATTTTGAGAAACGCGAAATATTAATTGAAAAAAAATGATCTATAGATTGCAAATAGTATTAATTTAATAAATAAGCTTCTTCGCAATGCGTGAAAACGTTAAAAGAAATGACCTCGAAAACCGTTTTTAAAATGAATATAATATATCTATTAGTTTCAATTATTTTTAGAATTTTATATTCTATTGCTGCTTTGATAATGGTATCATTTGATTTCTTGTTTTCTAGAATTGTAGAAGAAAATGATCACTCTCTTGATTTGCCTTTATGGTATTGCTTTTTATGCATTTTTACAATTACTATCTTTCATAACGTCTCAGTAGAAAGTGTATTATCGAAAGTTTTACAAGTAATTTCCATCTTATTTATTTCCACAACTTTAATCGGCTCACTTTACTTAATGATAGCAATATTAAAAAATAACGGAAGTATGTCAGCTCTTATTTTTCTAAGTATATTATTTTTTACTAGTATTCCGTTGATTTTCTTTGTAATTAAAAATAGGAAGTACGGTTACGACAATTAACATAAAAGAACTCATCCGCTATTTGAGACACAAAGCTGCTGTTCGCCACGGAGATTAGGCAGTCTGTCTGTAAGACCTTTAGTGAAACCTTAGCCTTTGTTTTTCAGAATGTTATATGATTGTAAACAAAGATCTAGGAGTAATAACCTTTCATATCACAATCGAATCTGAACGTATCAAATCGTATCATTATTAGTTTGTGAAAATTTCTTTTCATCATGATTTCTAAGGAATTGACTAATCTTTTGGGTTTAACTAGTTGCCTTTAAATGTTCGGTTATAATTGAAATGGTT
>RFNX01000164.1 GCA_009926905.1 Flavobacteriales bacterium | reverse complement strand
TTGTGTAAATGATTCCCACGGTTTTAAATAATCTTTAGCTACTCTTCTTTTATCAATTTTAGTCGAGCCATCAGGATTTGTAATTGTTTTTTCAATTTCTTCCACTTTTCTCAACTTACCAATTAAAGAATGATTTTTCCTTTCCGTATTGATTGAAGTAATATAATTTACGTGATCTTTTGTTGTACAAGCAATTACCAAAGCATCTAAAGCATGGTGTCTGTGGTCGATTCGTTTTTTATTAAAACCTTTTTCTAATTCAACTGGAACTTTTGGAAGAAATTTATTGGTGTTTGGATTTATGTAACCAAAATCAGAACTATTGGTCATTTCATTCATTCTGACAAATCGAGGAGTTATTATGTCGTTCCAAACATCGTTCAAACCCCAATCTTGTTTCATTTGTGAAGTGATTGAACCACTAATCGTAGTAATATTTTTCGAGGTAGCTTCAACTTCTCCATCTTCTCTCACAATTTTGCTTAACAAACCTTTAATTACTTTTGAAATATAACGGCTGTCGTTTAATTGTCGATTCAAGAATTTCTCAGGAATATCCTTGCTTAAAAGGTTTTCACGTTTCGTTTTGTTTTTAGCGAAGTAATATTTGATGTGAGCTTCATAAGCATTAATTGAAAAAATCGTAACATTTTCACCTCCAGAAATTTGAACACTAGCACCACCAAATTTTTCAATGAATTCAATGCAGTTAAATTGTCTTTCAATTGATTAACTTCTGCTTCACAAATGATTTTATTACTCATTGAATCATCGAAAAAGCGTGATTGCGGGAAAATATGTTCAATCTGATATTTTGGAGAAAACAACTCTGAAAGCATTATCGGTTTTCCTGTATATGGAGAAATGTAACCTTGCTCCAACCATAATTTGTACCTGTTAATTTCAGACTTAGAAGGAGAATTACTTTTTCTGATTTTGTCAATTTCAACCAATTCATCCTTTCTATTTTCACTAAGGTAAATACCTTCCTCATAAATTTTTAGAATCTCTTGTTGACTTGGAGAATATGGTCGAACATCAATACCGTCATTCATTAATTCTGTTAAAATTGCTTTTACGCGTTGGTTGGTATTTTCATTTTCTGTGACTTTGTCGCTGATTCGTTTTCTAGTATTGGCATCATTTTTCATTTCACGACCCAACTCAATGTGAATTTCATCGAAAAAGCCTCTTTCACCATTTCCGAATTCATCCCAAATATCCTTTACAACACGTAATGTTTCGGTTAAAACTTGCTCAACAATGGGGTTTCTTAGTGAATGTTGTTTAAATTCATTATTCAAATAGTTTTGAATATCAATAGATGATTCCCATTTTTCTGTGTCTTTAGATTCTGAATGAATTCCATAGACCAAGTAACTTGCCTGATAAGTGTTCAAAGCATCCAATCTTCCTTTTGTTTTTATAAAAGATCTTAAAACCGCTTTTGAAATCACATCGTCGGCTATTGTTTCAATCGCATCAAGATTATTTTCAAT
>RFNX01000350.1 GCA_009926905.1 Flavobacteriales bacterium | reverse complement strand
ACTCCAAATAAAATTCGTTTTTACTTGTTAAAAGTGCTTCGAATTCCTTTTCACTTATGAAAACATTTCCCATTTCCATGATTAATTTCAAAGAATCAATTCTGCTAATTCCTTTCAATCTTTCGTTTTCTTTTTCTGTAAATGGAACTCCTAATTCGTCCGCAGTTCTTTTCCACGCCACAAAATGATTGTGTTCGGTTGTAACCAAAACACCATCTAAATCAAATAGTAAACCTTTGATTTTCATATCTTAATCTTCTTTTATTCTTAAAGTTAATACAGCTGCAAGCATCAATAAAACGCCACCAATCGTAACGGCAGCAATTCTAGAACCGTCTAAAACTCCTTCCATTACTTTTCCGAAGAATAGAGAAGCGATGATTTCTGGTAAAACAATAAAGAAATTGAAAATCCCCATGTAAATTCCAATTTTATTGGCTGGCAAGCAATCCGTTAGCATGGAATATGGCATTGATAAAATACTAGACCATGCAATTCCAACAAAAGCCATCACTCCAAATAATAAAATCTTAGAATCTGGTCCTGTAATCAAATTGATGGAAACAAGTCCAAAACCACCAATCATTAGGCAAATAAAATGTGTCCATTTTTTACCAAAACGTCCTGCCAAAAATGGCAAAGCTAGGGCAAATAAAAATGTGACTACGTTTTCAAAAGAATAGGTTAACCCTGCATAATTTTGTCCGTCTGAATACAATTTTGATCCTGTTTCACCACCGAAAATTTCAGCTGCAACTGTTGGAGTATAATAAAACCACATTAAAAATAATCCTGGCCATGTAACGAATTGAATTAAAGCCAATTGCTTCATTCGTTTTGGCATATTCATTATAGCATGCGAAATTTCTTGAAAACCAGCTCCGAAACCTTTTTTCTCTTCTGCTTTTTTCTCTTCTATATCGATATCACTCGGTGGGTATTCTTTGGTTGTTAAGACGGTATAAAGAACTGCTCCAATAAATGCGATTCCTCCTAAATAAAAACTCCATTTCACATTATTCGCAACATGACCTGGTAAACTTGTTGAGTCAACATTAAACCAATTGGTGAAAATCCATGGCAAAGCACTTGCAATTGTTGCACCGATTCCAATGAAGAAACTTTGCATTGAGAATCCAATTGTACGTTGTTTTTCAGGAAGCTTATCTGCAACAAATGCACGAAATGGTTCCATGCTAATATTGATTGAAGAATCCAAGATCCAAAGTAAACCTGCTGCCATCCAAAGAGTTGAGGCATTCGGCATGATAAAAAGACACAAAGAACTAAGAATTGCTCCAATTAAAAAATATGGTCTTCTTCGCCCAAATGTTGGATGCCACGTTCTATCACTCATGTAACCAATTATAGGTTGAACCAATAACCCTGTTAGTGGCGCAGCTAACCAAAGTCCAGGAATTTCTTCAGGTTTTGCACCCAAATTCTCATAAATGGAACTCATGTTCGCCATCTGTAATCCCCAGCCAAATTGAATACCCATGAAGCCGAAACTCATGTTCCAAATTTGCCAAAAGGATAAGTTAGGTTTAGTTTGCATAGTTTTGTTTTAGGTGGTAAAGGGACTTTAGGATATTAGGACATTAAGATGATAAGACTTCAGGATAATAGGACTTTAGGACTAAATGAAGAATTCTAAATTCTAAATTACTATTTATAATACACTTTATATCCCCAAGGTTCTAAGTTCAAAATTAATTCATTCGCTACTGTTACTTTTTTTCCTGAGAATAAATCTTTGTATTTACCCGCGTATGTCGTGGAATTTAATTTTAAAACCTGAGGTTTTGCCGTCATATTGATAACAACAATTACTTTGTTTTCATCTTTGACTCTTGAAAAAACCAAAACATTTTTCTCATCAGCCGCAGATAAAAATTTCACACTTCCGCCATAAATTCCGTTCCAAAGTGCTTTGTTTGAACGATGTAATTGGAACATCTTCGTGTAAAAAGGAACTAAATCCATCTTCTTCCAAGAAATAGTATCTTTTTCAAAGAACTTCAATCTTCTATCTAAAGATGTTTCTTGACCGTTGTAAACCAAAGGCATACCTTCAAACGTTGCAGCAAAAACAGCAAATGCAAAACGAGCATCTCCCATTCTTTCCATTTCAGTTCCATTCCAAGAATTCTCATCGTGGTTCGAAGTGAAATTCATTCGGTAAGCTGTAATTGGATGTTTGTTTTCTTTCACATATTTGTAAACTTCTTGCACATCTTTCTTTCCTTGTGCAATTTCGTTCATTATGTGGTGTAAATTCCAACCATACGTCATGTCAAAAGCTTTGTGCATTTCAATTTCTTCAGCCTCCGCCAACATGAATACTTTTTTGGTTGCATCCAATTGTTTGCGTGCATCTACCCAGAAATCAGTTGGTACCCAACTCGCTACATCGCAACGAAAACCGTCGATATCCGCAGCGGTTAACCAGTAATTCATAGAGGAAATCATTTCTTTACGCATTTCTTTATTGTCGTAATTCAAATCAGCAACGTCCCACCAATCTGTACCAATAGTTGGTTGCAAATTCCCAGTAGAGTCCAATGTGTACCAGTCTTTATGACCTTGATCAACCCAAACATTATCAGGAGAAGTGTGATTTGCCACCCAGTCAATGATTACTTTCATACCGTTCGCATGAGCCGTTTGAACCAAGTGTCTGAAATCATCTAAATTTCCAAATTCTGGATTAACTGCTTTATAATCCTTTACAGCATAATAACTTCCAAGACTTCCTTTTCTGTTTTTTACTCCAATTGGATTAATTGGCATGAACCAAAGAATATCAACTCCCATTTTTTTAAGCCTTGGAATGTGTTTTTCAAAAGCTTGAAACGTTCCTTCTGGAGTAAATTGTCGAACATTTACTTCATAAATAGTCGCATTTTTTGACCATTCAGGTGCTGTGTACTGAGCATTTACAGAAGCTACAGAAGTAAATAACACAGCAATAAGGGTTAATAATTTACTCATAATTAAACAGTTTGAGTTTTTAAAATATATTTTTGGTGATAAGCAACGAGCGCATCAGCTGGACGTTGAATCAAAGAACCGATTGTTACATCATAAGCAGCAGCAGCTTCTCTTAATTCTGTTTCAAAAATTTGTGCGATTGAACCTACAAAACTTACTTCTACATCTTTATAATTAGCATAACACGTAACGTGAACATCAATGAATCGTTTGAATCCTTCGCGTACCATATTTTTGAAATAATCATTGCTATGGTGTTTTGCAATAAAAGGCATAAATGAAGCAATGAATACATTTGCATTCGGTTGTTTGTAAACATGATCAATTAAATCATCCTTTGTCAAATGATAAACATCGATAAAATCTTGCTCAATTTCTTTTGGTAAACGATGATACAAGAAATTTGAAATCAATTGTTTTCCGAAAAAACTTCCACTTCCCTCATCCCCTAAAATGTATCCCAATGCTGGAACTTCTTCAGAAAGATTAACTCCGTCAAAAAAACAAGAATTTGAACCTGTACCGATGATACAAGAGATTACTGGTTTACCATTGTAAGTCGCATAGGCGCAAGCTAATAAATCGTGATCAACACGAACATCTGCATTTACAAAAATACGTTTAAGCCCTTCTTCAACGATTGCATTGAGTTCAACACTTGAACATCCAGCGCCATAAAAATAGACAGCTTTAATTTGGGATGCAACTTCGAAGATATCTTTGTTGCGTTTCAATTCTATTTCAATCAAATCTGATGAATGAAAATATGGGTTAAACCCCATCGTTGAATAAAAACTTTGGTTATTTTTGCCATCAAGTAATACCCAATCGCTTTTAGTTGAACCACTTTCTACAATGAAATACATAAATTTAATAAAGGTTTAATAGTCTGTGTGTCATTTTTACACTTTCAAATATAAGGATTATCACAAAAGAAGTCTAAATTATGGAAAAAAAAATTGTTTCTGAATTAAATCCCAATGTTTCTGTCGATTGTGTAATCTTCGGTTTTGATTTAGAAAAGCTAAATGTTCTGGTAATAGACCGTGGCGAAATTGCTGTTGAAAGCTCTTCAAGATTGGCATTACCAGGAAACTTGATTTACAATAATGAGAATTTAGATCAGGCTGCGTACCGTGTTTTGGAGGAATTGACTGGTTTAACTAATATTTATTTAGAGCAAATTGGAGCTTTTGGCGACCCCAATCGTATTTGCAAGGAAGCAGATAAAGTTTGGTTACAATCCATTCGTGCGGAACCGGAGGCAAGAGTAATTACAGTGGCTTATTTTTCTTTGGTTAAAATGGAAGACTACATGCCTCATGCTTCTTCTTTTGCTAAAAATGCTGAATGGGTTCCTGCGAATGATATTACAGATTTGGCATTTGACCATTTCGATATTCTACAAGGAGCTAAATTTAATTTGAAGCAGAAAATTAAAATTCAACCTATTGGTTTTAATTTACTTCCAGAGAAATTTACATTGAGTCAGCTGCATAAATTGTATGAAAGTATATTGGATAAACCGTTAGATAAAAGAAATTTCCGTCGAAAAATTCAGAAATTAGACATATTGACAAATCTGAATGAAAAACAAGCGGGTGTTCCACATAAACCTTCTGAATTGTATAAATTCAACGAAGCGAAATACCAAGACATTATACAGAACGGCTATAACAATTTTGGATTTTAAGTCGATTCATTTTGTATTAGACTTTAAAACAAAAAAAAGGAGCTTCTTTCGAAACTCCCCTTTTCATCATTCATCAATCAACAATCAAATTCTTAATATCCAGGATTTTGAGTCAAATTCGGATTCAATACGATGTCCGCATTTGGTATTGGGTAAAGATTCAAATGATCTGAAACACCTGTTCCAACAATATCTCCACCTTTAAATGTCCATACATAATTTGGGCTAGTGAACAAACCAAAACGAATCAAATCAGTTCTTCGTGTACCTTCCCAACTTAATTCTCTTGCTCTTTCATCTAAGAAATCATTTAAAACTAAACTTGTGAAATTATGGTTACTATTGCCATAAGCTCTTTCTCTAATATTGTTCATATACTGTAAAGCAGTTCCTTGATCTCCTGCTCTAAAAGAAGCTTCAGCTAACATAAGATAAACATCAGCTAATCTAAACATTGGAAAGTCAATATCTACGTGTGCAGAATTTCCATTATTTGAACCGTTAACCCCTGCTTTAGTTTTATTTTTAAATTTCGGGAAAGCATAACCGCTTGTAAAAGTGCTCAAGGAAGTTATTTCTTTGGATTGACCTTGCGTATAGAACATGTAACGAGAATCTTGAGTAGTGTCAGGAAATTTATCTACAAATTGAGGAGTTGTTCTTAAGCCACCCCACTTTCCGTTAACTCCATAGTTTGAAGCCACCATGCTTCCGCCTAATGCACCGCAAACCAAGTAAGTAGTTCCACCCCAAGTTTGAGCATAAATCCCATCATAAACAACTGGGAAAATAATTTCTGGTGATGTATTATTATCAGCCAAGAACATATCTTGATATACATCATCTAATTGATATGCTCCTGAATTAATTACCTTGTTACAAAAAGTAATGCAATCTGAATTACGAGCACTACCAGTATAAACCTCAGCATTAAGATACAATTTCGACAACAACGTCTGAGCAGCTGCTTTACTTGCTCTTCCATAAGGTGCAGCACCTGGAGTCAACAATAAATCTTCTATTGCTAATAATTCTGATTCTATGTAATTGAACAAATCTGAACGATTTATTCTTTCTGGTTGGAATGCTCCAACTCTATCTTCTTCAGTTACGAAAGGAACGTTTCCAAATAAATCCATTGCGTGATAATAACTCAATGCACGTAGAAAACGAGCCTCTTCTCTGTAAGTTCTGATTCTAGCTTTGTCAGCATCACTGAATCCTCTTTCATCCAATTTAGAATCTCTTGCTTGCCAAATAAACTCATTACACAAAGTGATTTGGTAATAAATTCTGTAATACATTCCTTTTACCCAACCATCGTCAGCATTCCATTGCATTTTGTTAGCTGCAGGAATTCCTGGGTCGGACCAACCACATTTTGCTTCATCAGTTGGAAGTTCCTGTAAATTCCATAGAACTCGGATATAAGCAGAGAAACCTTCATCGATTCCTGCTATATCACCTGCGCCAGCTGGACCTTGAAGCCCTGTCATAGATAATCCAGAGTACAATTTTGCTAAAACGTGAATGTATTGGTCTGGATTGCTGTAAACAGTTTCAGCATTCAAACCATATTTTGGAGTTTGATTCAATTGTTTGGAACATGAAGGCATTAAAGCCATAACTGCGATTCCAAATCCTAAAATACTAATTCTAACTTTTTTCATAACTATTTTATTAGAAATCAAATGATAAATTTAAAGAGAAAACTCTTGGTCTTGGATAGATGTTATTATCAATTCCTCCTCCCACTTCTGGGTCTTGACCTGAATAATTCGTTAATACAAACACATTTTGTACAACAAATGTTGCATTCAAACCGACTTTATTTGAAGTAAATTTCAATTTACCAAAATTATATCCAAGGTTGAAGTAATCCATTCGTAAGAAATTTGCTTTTTCCATGTAATGATCACTTAACAATTGATTGGTTGTGATTTTTTGAACTTCATCTTCAAAATACAATGAACTTATATTGCTTAAGAAACCTTGTGTTCCATTTATAGACTGAAAAGTTGCACTGTTTGAGTGAATGTTGTTATAGATGTGACCGCCTAATTCAGTTCTGAAAGAAAACCCTGCAAACCATTTTTTATACGTAAAATTCAATGCCAATCCTGTAAACCATTTTGGAGCAACTTGACCATAAATATAGCGATCCTTAATATTAATCACACCATCAGCATTTCTATCAACGAAGGCTTCCATATCGCTCCATTTGTCTAATGCATTGATAAGTCCATCACCATTGAAATCAGGATTATTAGGGTCTTTAAACGAACCAGATTCAATCATTTTTCCATTCGCATCGTATTTTTGCTCATATACTAAGAATGAATATGTTGGATTGTTAACTCGTTGTACTTGAACTGTATTTCCAATTCCTCCAGAAATTCCACCTACTAAAATTCCTACTGCTTCTGGATCTTGAACTTGAGATAATTTCACTACTTGATTGACATTGTGTGAAGCGTTTGCTATTAAATCCAAACGCATATTTTTTGTTGCAAAAAGGCCTGCGTTTATACTCATTTCAATTCCTTGGTTTAACATGCTACCAACATTTGTCAATATTTCATTTGTAAAGTTAGTACCAGCGGGAACGTTAACTGTAGCTAATAAATCAGACGTTTCTTTGCGATAAATATCAACACTTCCAGAAAATCTGTCTTTTAAGAAACCAAAATCAAGTCCAATATTATAACTTTTTGTTGTTTCCCATTTCAAGTTTGCATCGAATCCACCTGGACGTAATTGTGTATAATATTGTCCACCAAAAGCATATTGAGCATTTGTCGCTCCTTGGAAATAATTTGAAATGTAAGCATAATCTCCAATTCCATCTTGCTGACCTGTGATACCAAAACCAGCTCTAACTTTCAAAATACTCATCCAAGTAGCATTTTTCATGAATTTTTCACCAGTCACAATCCAAGCAGCTGAAACGGCAGGGAACAATCCCCAACGTGCTTCTGGACTAAAACGAGAAGAACCGTCTCTTCTTAATGATGCGTTTAGTACATAACGATTATCAAATGAATAAATTGCTCTTCCGTAAAAAGACAATAATGCATTTTTAGAATAGGAAGGATTTGCTGCTGCGGGACTAATAATTGAGTCTTGGGCTTGATTATAAACTGGTAAATTTGGGCTTGAAAATTTCCAATCTTGGTAAGAATAACCTGCAATAACATCAAGTACATGTTTGCTATTTTTTTCACCATTATTGAAATTAGCATAAGCCTCAATTAATTTATTTCCCTTTGTAGAACGGTATGTGTTGTAACTACCTTGTGTAAAATAACCCGAAGCAGATGAAGCTAAAGTTGTAACTTCACCCGTACCTTCAGACAAGTCTGTTCCAACGTTAACAACTGCTTTAACCATTGGAAAGAATGGCAATTTATAGGTTACTTTTAAATTTCCTATGTAACGAGAAACGTTACTTCTGTCGTCGCGTTGATTTATCAAACCAACAGGGTTTCTAGCGGAAAGTGTATTTGGTTTGTTGCTGTTATCAATCCATTCGTAATAACCTCCTAAAGCAGTTGTATCAGAATAAACTGGTTTAGTTGGGTCAAAATATGCTGCCCCAAGTGCGCCTCTATTTGCAAAGAATGATTTGGTTTGAACGTATTTTTGATTGATTTCTAATTGAAGATGTTTCTTGAAGAAAGATGGATTGATATTCAAAGAAACTGAGGTTCTCATAAACTGATCACGTTTTAACAAACCATTTTCAAGACGATTTCCAGCAGATAAACGGTAGGGTAATTTTTTTAGACCTCCAGTTAAAGAAATGTTGTTATCAGTTACGTAAGCATTTCTAAAAACTTCTTTTTGCCAGTCTGTATTTGCTGTACCAAGTAAAGCTTGTTGCGCTGCTGTACCATTTTCACTAACAACCCTTCTAAATTCATCCCCATCAAGAACTTGTGCATATTTAGCAATAGTTGAAATTGAATTTTTGGTATCAAAAACAACTTTCAATTTATCCATATTCAAACCATCACCTTTTTTGGTTGTGATTAAAATAACTCCATTTGCAGCTCTTGAACCGTAGATTGCAGTTGCTGAGGCATCTTTCAAAATAACGAATGAAGCAATGTCATTTGGGTTAATTAATGATAATGGATTTGCAACACCTGCAATTCCTCCATTGTCTAAAGGAACACCATCCACAACAATTAATGGATCATTACTTGCATTTAGGGATGTTCCACCTCTTAATCTCAAAGTACTTCCTGACCCTGGTGAACCATCGTTCGAAGTGATCTTCAAACCAGAAACCTTACCCATAAGTAATTGTTCAGGAGTTGACAATGAACCTTGCGCAAAATTTTTCTCGTTGATAATTGTAGCCGAACCGGTTAAGTCTTTTGTTCTTGTGGTACCATAACCAATGACAACAACTTCATCGATGTCTTTTGTAAGTTTCTCGAGTGTTGCATCTTTCACTAAAATCTGATTGGCCGTTAAAGTGACGGATTCTTTGATTGAAACCAAACCTGTGAATCTGAAAATCAAATTATAAGTTCCAGGATTGATGTTCTTAATTTCATAAAAACCGTTGTCGTCAGTTGTCGCTCCTTTGGATTGACCTTCTAACATAACAGTTGCATTAAAAATTGGATTTCCTTCGCTGTCTTTCACTTTTCCTTTAACCACTGCCGCTTGAGAAAAAGCAATGAAGTTTAGGGCTGAAAAGAGCAGAATTAATAATGACTTTTGAAATCGAAAAAACTTCATGTGAATTGTTTTTAGTTTCTAAAATTTAGGTTTAACTGTCAAATATATCTTTATTTTTCTTATTGTCAAAATGACACATTGAATTTTTTACCATTGAATTTTAACATTTGTTGTATTTCCCAATACTGACAAAGGAATGGTAAAATATTTTTTTTCGTTGTTAACTTTAATATCTACGTTTTTTCCATCCACAGATACTTTTTTTGGAGCATTCTCAGAAAAATGAACTGTAAATTCAAAACTTGAAAAAGTCTTGTTTTGCTCCTTCATTGGCTCTTTTTGAAAAGTAATCGTTGAAGTGCTTTTCTTAATTGAACTTGACATTTTTAGCAAAGAATAATATCCTTTTTCAAAAGCGTTTGTTGTCGTTCCATCGTCTTCGTACCACTGACCTTGACTGTTTTTTACAGAAGCATCAAAATAATAGTGAACATTTACGTTTTTTGATTGATAGGCTTCAGTTGATTGAATAGTTTTTGACATTGGAACAAAAGATCCCGCTTTTACAAAAACTGGAATGTGTGACAAATCAATTTTTTGTAATGAAATAGTTTGCTTTTCACCTTTACTATCAGCATCACTTTGCACTTTTTTACCAGAATAAAAATCAAACCATACTGAACTTGAAGGAAGAGAAACCGCTTTTACATCAGCTGAATCTTTATTTGTTTGTCGGTAATTGGATATACCAAAAACGCATCTCCCCACATATAAGTATTAGCAGTACTTTCAAAACGATGTGCACTCGAATCTTCCATAAAAACTGGTCGCATCAAAGGTGTTCCATTTAAATGATTTTCAAAAGCAAGTGTGTAATTATAAGGTAGCATTTGGTAGCGTAACTCAATTGCTTTTTTTGCTAAAAGTTTCGTTTTTTCGTCTTTAAAAATCGGTTCACTTGGAACTTCTTCTTGTGCATGTGGTCGGAAAATCGGTTGAAAAACGCCGTACTGTAACCAGCGCGTGTATAATTCTGGATCGTCATTCGCACCTGCAAAACCACCTAAATCGGAGTGCATGTAACCAATTCCTTGTAATCCCATTTGCATCGAGATTTCCATTTGTGGTTTCAAACCGCCCCAAGTTCTATTTACATCACCTGACCAAGGAATGATTCCATATTTCTGAGTCCCTGAATAACCGGAGCGCATCAAAATAAATGGACGTTCTTCAGAAACGTATTTTTTATATCCTTCACTAATCAAACGCGCCCAATCATGACCATAAATATTATGTACCTCATCAGCCATTTTGTCGCCGTGATACATTCGTGAAGGATGCACTTCAGGTTCTCCTAAATCTCCCCAGAAACCTTTCACCCCCATTTTAACCATGTCCAAGTAAATGTTCCAAAACCATTCACGAGTTTGAGGTTGATAAATGTCTAAAAGTCCTGTATTTCCAAAATAAAAATCATAGGTGTATGGCTTTCCAAAATCGTTTGTTCCAAGTAGTTTTTTATCTACAGCTTCTTGCCATTTTTTAGAAGTCGTCAAAATAAAAGGT
>RFNX01000397.1 GCA_009926905.1 Flavobacteriales bacterium | reverse complement strand
AAGTTGGCATTTTTGCACCCAAACTGATAAAAATGGAATCAACCGGTGCTGATTACCTTCCTATACTACTTCAGATTGGAGTAGTTGGAGGATTTGTAACTTTCGTTTTGTTTATTACCCACTATTTGGGACCTCGTTTAAAGTCGAAGAAAAAAGATGCCAACTGGGAATGTGGTGTCGAATCGCAAGGAAATGCGCGATTCCCTGTTTCTGTTCGCTATTTTATGACAGCAATTCTTTTTGTTTTGTTCGATGTAGAAGTAATTTTCTTCTACCCTTACGCAGTAAATTTTAAAAATTTAGAACTAGAAGGACTCTTAGCTGTTATATTGTTCGTAGCCTTTTTCTTGATAGGCTTTTTATACGTACTTAAAAAAGGAGCATTAGAATGGGAAAAATAGACGAGGTACAACAAGTACAAGTAATCAATGGGGAAGGATACCAACTTTCAACCCTTGATAAAGTAATTGCTAGCGCAAGAGCAAATTCAATGTGGCCACTCCCTTTCGCAACGTCTTGTTGTGGAATTGAATACATGGCAACTATGGGAAGTAACTACGATTTAGCGCGTTTCGGAATGGAAAGAATGTCCTTTTCACCAAGACAAGCGGATTTATTAATCGTTGCTGGAACAATTTCTAAAAAACTAGCACCAGTTTTGAAACAAGTGTACGAACAAATGTCAGAGCCTAAATGGGTTTTGTCTGTTGGCGCTTGTGCTTCTTCAGGTGGAATTTTTGATACTTACAGTGTGTTACAAGGAATTGATCGTGTAATCCCTGTTGATGTTTACGTTCCAGGATGTCCGCCAAGACCAGAACAAATCATTGATGGCATTATGAAAATCCACGAACTTGTAAATCACGAATCGTTAAGAAGACGCTATTCGGATGAGTATAAAGCATTGATGAACTCATACAATATTGAATCAAATGAAAAGTAATTTGACCAATGAACAAGTAGCAGAAAGCATCAAAGCACAATTTGATGAAGCAATTATTTCTGTTGACACGCCTTATGATTTCTTGACAATCGAAGTTGAAGCGAGCAAAACGTATTCAATTATTGAATGGTTGAAAAATAATGAGACACTCCAAATCAATTTCTTGACAAATCTTGGTGGTGTTCACTATCCTGAAAGCACAGATCGTGAGTTAGTTGTTGTTTACCACTTGCACAGTATGGTAAACAATTTTCGTTTACGTTTGAAAACAGCTTTACCAATTTCTAATCCTGAAATTGATTCTATTGTGAAGATTTACGACGGTGCAAACTGGATGGAAAGAGAGACGTATGACTTTTACGGAATCATATTCAAAGGTCATCCAAATTTGACCCGTATTTTGAACGAGGATACGATGGATTATTTCCCGCTTCGTAAAGAATACCATTTGGAAGATGCAACAAGAGAAGATAAAGACGACCGCTTCTTTGGAAGATAAAATTATTTGACTATGAGCACTTATAAAGAAGAAATAATAGAAGAATTGAGATTTGACCAATCAAAAGAAACAATTGATGGTGATATCGCAACATTAAATTTGGGTCCAACCCATCCAGCTACTCACGGAATTTTCCAAAATGTTTTGAAAGTTGATGGTGAAAAAATTCTTTCATCAGAACAAACAGTTGGATACATTCACAGAGCTTTTGAAAAATTAGCAGAACGCAGACCTTACAATCAAATTACTCCTATCACCGATCGTTTAAATTATTGCTCCTCTCCTATTAACAACATGGGTTGGGAAATGACAGTTGAAAAATTGATTGGTGCTGAAATTCCAAAACGAGCACAATACATGCGTGTTATCATTATGGAATTGTCGAGAATTGCAGACCATTTGATTTGTAATTCAGTAATTGGTGTGGATACAGGAGCATTGACAGGATTTACATACGTTTTCCAACAACGTGAAAAAATCTACGAACTATTTGAAGAAGTTTGTGGTGCACGTTTGACGACAAACATTGGCCGTATTGGCGGATTCGAAAGAGATTTCTCACCTGAATTCCATAGAAAGTTAAAAGATTTCTTAGTAGAATTTCCGAAAGTATTCAACGAATTCAACAGTTTACTTTCAAGAAATAGAATTTTCATGGATCGTACCATTGGTGCTGGTCCTATTTCAGCTCAACGCGCTTTGGATTATTCATTTGTGGGTCCAAATTTGAGAGCTGCAGGTGTTGACTACGACGTTCGTATCATGGAACCGTATTCTTCTTACCAAGATTTTGATTTTGAAATTCCTGTTGGAACACAAGGAGATACTTATGACCGTTTCCAAGTGCGACAAGAAGAAGTTCGTCAAAGTTTGAAAATCATTCACCAAGCCTACAACAATTTACCTGAAGGCGATTACAAAGCTGATTTACCTGAGTTTTACTTACCTCCAAAAGAGCAAGTTTACAACAACATGGAAGCATTAATCTACCATTTCAAAATCGTTATGGGAGAAACACCAATTCCAGCAGGTGAAGTTTACCACAGTGTTGAAGGGGGAAATGGTGAATTAGGTTACTACTTAATCAGCGATGGTGGTAGAACTCCTTACAGATTACAATTTAGAAGACCTTGTTTTATTTATTATCAAGCTTATCCAGAAATGATTACAGGACAAAACATCAGTGATGCTGTTTTGACATTGAGTAGTTTAAATGTGATTGCTGGAGAATTAGACGCATAATTATGAGTGGAGCACACGTTGATTTAAGCAAAAGACATTCTGAGAAACCTACTTTCAGTCCTGAAAAAATGGCGGAAGTTCAAGGAATCATCAATCAATTTCCAGAAGGAAAACACAAAAGTGCAATTATTCGCATTTTACACATTGCCGAAGAAGAATTTGGTGGATGGTTGAGCATCGAAACAATGGACTATGTGGCAGAAATTCTAAACATTCAACCAATTGAAGTGTACGAAGTTGCCTCTTTTTACACCATGTTTAACCT
>RFNX01000083.1 GCA_009926905.1 Flavobacteriales bacterium | reverse complement strand
GTATTGATTCAAAATCAGGAGGAGTTTTATTTTACGATTTAGCTTTAAATACAGTTTCAAATCCATTGGAATTAGGAATGAATCGTCAATTCACAAACCTTTCAATGATTGATTCAACTTTAGTTTTATTTGATAGTGATAAAAAAGTACATTTTCTTTTACCGCCTTATGATTCAACTTCATTTATTGCTTCAGATGAACTTCTAGACGATTTTAATTCTTTAGGTATTTGTTTGCACGAATCAACAAAGCGTTTATTCATGTTGAGCGAATTACAGGAACGTGAAGATGGTGAATTTTCTTGTTCTATTTATACATTTAATCTGAATAGACACAAACTTCGTGAAGAACCATTGTTTGAGATCAATACTGCTAATATCGAATTGTTTGCATTGAATAATAATTTGTTATTACCTCGAAAAATAACATCTGAAGGAGATACTATTGATGGATTGAGTTTTAAACCAACTGCAATGGCAATTCATCCCAGAACAAATGAAATCTATATTCTTTCTTCAGAAGATAGAAGTTTGATTGTTTTTAATCAATTTGGTGATGTGGTAAATTTTACAACTTTAGACGCAACAAATTTCTCTCAACCAACTGGAATGACTTTCCAGAAAAATGGTGATTTACTCATCACTAATTCCGATTTAATGCATCCTACGATTGTGACTTTAAAATGGAATAAGATACTTCAATCCATGGAAGGACACGGTTTGATATTCGGAAGATAAAACAAATTTCGCTTATCACCAATTTCACAAGTTTTTTATATTCATTTTATTCAATTCTTATTGGTTTCTATTCTTTAATCTAAAAGCCATTATCTTTGTGGACAAAATAGTTAAATGAAAATTTATAACAACATCCTTGAAACAATTGGAAACACTCCTTTAGTTCGCATTAATAAGCTAGCTTCAGATGTTTCTGCGCAAGTTTTTGCGAAAGTTGAAACAACGAATCCAGGAAATTCTGTTAAAGATAGAATGGCTTTGAAAATGATAGAAGATGCTGAGAAAGCAGGATTGTTAAATCCAGGAGGAACTTTAATCGAAGGTACATCTGGAAATACAGGAATGGGTTTAGCTTTAGCGTGTATTATTAAAGGCTACAAGTTGATTTGTGTGTTAAATGACAAACAATCCAAAGAGAAAATGGATATTTTACGTGCTGTTGGCGCCGAAGTTGTTGTTTGTCCTACAGCCGTTGAGCCAACAGACCCACGTTCGTATTATTCGGTTTCGAAAAGATTGGCAACAGAAATTCCAAATTCTTGGTATGTAAATCAATATGATAATTTATCCAATCGTCAAGCACATTACGAATCTACTGGACCTGAAATTTGGGAACAAACAGAAGGGAAGGTGACACATTTTGTTGTTGGTGTTGGTACAGGTGGTACAATTTCAGGAGTTGGAAAATATTTAAAAGAAAAAAATCCAAACATTAAAATTTGGGGAATAGATACCTATGGTTCTGTTTTTAAAAGTACAAGGAAACTGGAATTTTTGACGAAAACGAGATTTATCCGTACATCACTGAAGGAATTGGTGAAGATATTCTGCCTGCAAATGTTGATTTTGATGTGATTGATTTATTTGAAAAAGTAACAGATAAAGATGCCGCTGTTTACACACGTCGTTTAGCACGCGAAGAAGGGATATTCGTTGGGAATTCTGCTGGTTCAGCAATAAAAGGATTACTTCAATTGAAAGACAAGTTAACAGCTGATGATGTTGTGGTTGTTTTATTCCACGATCATGGAAGTCGTTACATCGGAAAAATATTCAACGATGACTGGATGCGTGAGAGAGGTTTTTTAGATGAAAACATAATTACTGCCGGAGATTTAGTTGCAAAACACAAAGACAAACCATTAGTATCTTTATATGCTGAAGAATTGGTTTCACATGCAATTGCTAAAATGCGTAGCTTCGGTATTTCTCAGATTCCAGTAATGAAAGACGGTAAATTCGTTGGTTCTGTGGATGATAGTCATGTTTATCAAGTCTTAGTCGATGCACCTGAATTGCGTGATGCACCTATTTCTTCAATCATGGGAGCTCCGTTTCCAGTTGTTCAGCAAAACACATCTATTGAAGATATTTGTAAATTAATTAATAAGCAAACTCCTGCTGTGTTGGTTGAATTAGCTAACG
>RFNX01000183.1 GCA_009926905.1 Flavobacteriales bacterium | reverse complement strand
AAATGCGCAAACATTGAGCTGGAGTGGTTTTCCTGCAGGTGGAACAAGTTACACTACTGGAATTATGACCACAACTGTTACATCATCTGCACCAGGATTTCAATATGGCACACCTAAATACATTGCAGGAACAACAAATGGTGGTGGATTTTGTAGCATTGCAAACAGCTTAAATTTAGAGCAAAACTTTGGAAATATTACTACGGCAAATGTGACGCTTGGTTTGGATTTTACTTCTGGAGGAACAACAAATGGTTTGTGTGGGAATATCAGTTTTCAAATCAAAGACATCAATGCCGACGAATCCTTTCAAGGTTTTTCTGACTGGGTTGAAGTATCAGCGATAGATGGAAATAACAATCCTGTGCCAGTTGCAAATATTACTGCGACAGGTGGTTCAAATAAAACGATTTCAACAAGCGGAAATACGAGAATAGTAGTCGGTCATTCCAATGGTGCGTATGGTTCTAGAAGTTCTACGGCTTGCGATAATGTGACTTTTTCAGTGACTCCAGCGGCAGGAACAACCTTAAAAACAGTAACCTTAAAATACCATCCAGAATATACGGCGGCTCCAAATGATTATTACAGTTTTTCAAATCCAAAACGACCTGCTTATCAATACATTTCTATAAGTCCAATTACTGTTAATGCTACTGCAGGTCCAACTGCTGTTCAGATAACGACAACTCCTACATCTTGTGCTCAAAATAATGGAACAGTTTCCATTGGGACAGTCACAGGTGGCGTGGCTCCTTATCAATTCAATTTCAATAATTTAGGACTAGGAACGATTACAAATTTTTCCAACTTAGGTGCTGGAACTTACCCAATTATTGTTCAAGATAACGCTGGCTGTATTTTATCAGCGAATGCTTTTATAAGCTTGACATCAGGCCCAACAGCTATTATTAATAACATAACAAACGCATCTTGTGGGCAAAATAATGGAACTGTAACTTTGGGAACTGTTACAGGTGGCGTTGCACCCTATCAGTACAATTTTAATAATTTAGGATTAGCGACAACAACAACTTTTTCGAATTTAGCTCCAGGTAACTATCCTTTAGTGATTCAAGACGCAGCTGGATGTTCGTACTCTACAAGTATAACTATTGGGTCAAATTCAGGTCCAACTGCTATATTAAACACCCACACCAATGAAACATGTGGACAAGGAAATGGAACAATAACTTTAGGAAATGTAATTGGCGGAACAGCACCATATCAATACAATTTTAATAACCTTGGTTTTTCAACAACTACTTTTTTCAATAATCTTTCAGCAGGAAACTATTCGCTTGTAGTTCAAGACAATGTGGGGTGCTCCTACTCTACTTCCATTACAATATCTTCTACTTCTGGTCCAACAGCAATTCTAACAACTCCTGCAAGTGCGTCATGTGGAGCAAGTAATGGAAGTTTAAATTTAGGTTCTGTCACAGGTGGTACCTCGCCGTATCAATACAACTTCAATAGTTTAGGATTTTCAACAACAACAAATTACAACACTTTAACAGCTGGAAATTATACGTTAATAGTAAAGGATAACAATGGATGTACTTATTCTACAACAGTTACAATTGGAACGACGACCAATGGTCCCAATTCAATTACTGCGACTTTGGTGAATGAAAATTGTGGACAAGGAAACGGCTCTATTTCATTCGGATCTGTAAGTGGTGGAAGTGCTCCATATCAATTCAATTTCAATAATTTAGGATTAAGTACAACTACAGTTTACACGAATTTGGGTGCTGGAAATTACACCTTAACAATTCAGGATAATAACGGTTGCAGTCACGACACTACTTTTGTTTTATCATCAATTAGTGGTCCAACTGCAGCACAAATTACAACAATTGGCGAAGCCTGTTCACAAGGAAATGGATCGGTTTCAATCGGTGCAATTACGAATGGAACTTCACCTTATCAATACAGTTTCAATGCCGGAACCTTTGGTACAACATTGAATTTCAACTCATTACAAGCAGGGACATATCCAATCATCATCAAAGATGCTGCTGGTTGTACCTTTTCAACAAATGCAATTGTTGCTCCGATTTCTGCTCCAAGTGCTGTACAAACCACGATAATAAATGAAGTGTGCGGGCAACAAAACGGTGGATTTACAATTGGAACAGTTACGGGAGGAACGGCACCTTTTCAGTTCAATTTCAACAATTTAGGTTTTTCTTCATTCACTAATTACTCCAATTTAGCGATCGGGATTTATACCTTAATTGTGAAAGATGTTAACGGGTGTACATTTACAACTTCCGTTCAAATTGGAGGAACGCCTCTTGGTCCTCAAAGTGTCAATTTATCAATTCAAGCACCGCAATGTGGTTCATTGGATGGTAGTTTAACAATCGTTTCAGTAATCGGCGGTGCAAGCCCCTATCTTTACAGCATCGACAATTCAGGAACATTTACTAATACAACAGTCAGTTCAATTGTAACTGGTTCCTATCAATTGACTGTTTCTGATGCAAATAACTGTTTAATTACAACAAATTTTGCGATTCCTGTTAGTAATGATTCATTAGATATTCATATTCCCAATGTCTTTTCACCAAACGGCGACGCAGCAAATCCAACTTGGTTTATTACTGGAAATTGTATTCAAACGTTGGAGTGTGTGATTGTAAATCGATGGGGAGACGTGATGCGTACATTTACTTCTAACACAGATGAATGGGACGGAACTTTTAATGGAAAAAATGTTGTAGCTGGCGTTTACTTTTACAAATCAACTATTCAGTTTTCAACTGGAAAAACAGAAGTTTATCATGGACACATTACGGTAGTTTATTAATGTTAAATGTTGAATTATTAATGTTGATGATTAATATTGAATAATCCGCAATTCTTCTTTAAGCCGTAATTTTTAACTACCTCACAACCGGGCAAACATTTCCTTTTCCAAGGCGAATCGTCACCATACCACCTGCGTAAACATACCAATCATTATTAGTCGAAGTTCCTCTTCTGCCAAATCG
>RFNX01000084.1 GCA_009926905.1 Flavobacteriales bacterium | reverse complement strand
CACAAGACGTATGGTTTGCCATTTATGACAATGACCTAGACAGTATTGTTTATGTTCAAAAATTGGATGATGATGAAACTTCCACTCAAAGTGGAAGAGCTGAAGGAGAGGCTTTAGTAACTGTTGGCGACAACAATGATGCGATGATTACTTGGGTAGTAACGGATGCTTTAGCTATAACCAGTGATATTTATTATACTCATTTAACAGAAACTACTGATGCTTGGGAGATTACAGCACCCGATATTTTATCAGATTTGCCGGGAGTAAACTCAAATGTTGGAGTTGTTTATACTGATAGTGCTTCTGTTTTAACTGTATGGGTAAACGATCCAGATGGTAATGAAGACACATACAATAGTGAAATGATTTTTGCTGAATGGGATGGTAATTCATGGACACCTGCACAAACTTTAGCAACAAATGATGGAGCTACTAAACTGAATGAATTATCATTAGCTTCCAATGATGGTTATGTTGCATTTGCTTGGACAAGTTCTCATTTCGATACAAACAATGAATTTGAAAACCGTTTAGACATGTTGGTTTATGATGCTGTAAATCAAGACTGGGATATGAACAGTACATTCAGTGACACTGACTCTAACTATTATTTCCAACTTCCAGTAGCGTCAATTAGCAAAACTGGAAAAGCAACTATTTGTTACCAAGTGATTGATATGTATGCAGACACGAACTACATTCCAAATGGTGAATTGTATTTATTTGTTAAAGATTTGAATGCTACAAGTGATTGGCAAGAAATAACAGAAAATGCATATTTGTGTGACACAAACACCTTTATTTGGGACTTAACAGCAGGCTTTGCTGCTAATGACAAATACTATGTAATTACGCAAGAATACAATGATAATGGAGTTGTGACAAATCCAGTAAATGGAGTCAAATTCGGAGATCCTGATTTAAGTTTAGTTCTTAGAGGCATTCAGTTAAACTCAGACAATACTGTTGGCGACATTGAAGAACCAGGTAACGTTTCCGCAGGAATAAAAGATTTGAATAGTAGAACTGATTTTAGATTTTTAAATGCTTACCCAAATCCATTTAATGATATAACAGTTATTGAATACCAATTAGAAAACAATGCGAATGTTCAACTGGAAGTGTATGATTTCCTAGGAAATAAAGTAGCTGAATTGGTAAATACGAATCTTGGTGCAGGTATCTATAAAACAATTTTCAAAGCAGGTGATTTACCAGGTGGTGTTTACTTTAATAGGTTAACAGTAAACGGAAGAACAATTACTAGAAAATTGGTTTTGGTTAAATAAAGAGTATGGAGTCCAGCAACCATTCAAACGGCGCGAATCTGAAAGGCGATAAGAGTAAGAGGTTAAAAAAAATGAAAAATGAAAAAAGTAATGTTATCATTAGGAGTTGTTGGTCTTTTTACAACAAGTTGTTCAACAATATTGAACGGAAAATTTCAGACAATAGAATTTAAATCAAACACACAAAACGCTAAAGTTATGGTTAATACTCGTGAAATAGGTACAACAAACACACCTATCATAGTAAAACGTTCAGACTTAGATGGGTTATATAGAGTTTCAAAAGAAGGTTGTGTAACTAAAGAAATGGAATTAAAGACAAAAACAACTACAGCTGCACTTGGCTCACTAATACTTGG
>RFNX01000534.1 GCA_009926905.1 Flavobacteriales bacterium | reverse complement strand
CCAACCTTTAATATCTCATTGTTTTAATCATTAAATGGATTCCAATTTTTCTGAAGCTATTAGGAGAGTGCAATTCAAGAACTTTCAACGTGCTGTTCAATAAGTAGTTCTACTTGAATTTTTAAACTGAAAAGAGTAGCAAAATCAAACTTCCAAAAACCAAAAAAGGAGCTCATTTCTGAACTCCTTTCTGTTGGCCCATTAGGGCTCGAACCTAAACTCTTCTGGACCAAAACCAGACGTGTTGCCAGTTACACCATGGGCCAATAACCGTTTGAAATTTCTCAAACGCGAGGGCAAATTTAAAAACAAATTTTTGATTCGATTCACTTTTTTTGAAAAAAAAGTTGAAACAATTAAAAGGAATCTACCAAAATCGAAGCTTTGAAAATTAATATTCTTAAATTCGCACTAGCAAAAAACATAAAATTAATTCAAATATGAATTACAACAAATTGAATACATTAATTGGATGGATCGTTTTCATCTTAGCGTCTGCAGTTTACTTAATGACGATTGAAGCCACTGTAAGTTTATGGGACTGTGGGGAATACATCACTGCAGCTTATAAATTAGAAGTCGGTCACCCACCAGGCGCACCGTTATTTATGGTGCTTGGACGCTTGTTTTCGTTCTTCGCTGTACCGGGAAGCGTAGCAGTTTGGATCAATGCGTTATCGGCAATTTCCAGCTCTTTGACCATCTTATTTATGTTTTGGTCCTTGACGCTTTTGATTAAAAAAATGATTCACAAGAAAGTTTCTGAGCTTACTAAAGGGGAACAAATAGCGATTTTCGTTTCAGCAGCTGTTGGTTCATTGGCTTATACATTCTCTGATTCTTTCTGGTTTTCAGCTGTGGAAGGTGAGGTCTATGCGATGGCATCTTTGTTTACAGCTGTGATTTTCTGGGCAATGTTGAAATGGGACGAAGAAATGGCTTTGGTTCAAAATGGTGAGTTATCCGTTGATGTACGCCCAAATCGTTGGTTGATTTTAATCTTGTTTTTGTTAGGTCTTGCAATTGGAGTCCATTTATTAGGAATCTTGGTGGTACCAGCAATTGGTTACATGATTTATTTCCGAGTTTGGAAAGATGCAGACATCAAAGGAATTTTGTTGACAGGTATCATTTCTGTTTTCACTCTCGGTTTCATTCAAGAAGCAATCATCCCAGGTACAATTTCATTGGCTTCAACTTTTGAAGTTGCTTTTGTAAATAATTTAGGATTGCCATTTTTCGCAGGAACTATTTTCTTCTTTGTTTTATTGGTTGCTGCTTGTTTCTATGGCGTTCGTTTTGCACGTAAAACAGGAAAAACAATTCTTTACAACGCCATGATGGGATTGGTTTTCTTACTAATTGGTTACGGCTCGTTTGCAGTTATTGTCATTCGATCAAATGCAAATACTCCTTTGGATGAAAATGACCCTGAAAACTTAGTTACGCTTCACTCTTATTTGAAACGTGAACAATACGGTTCGGCTCCAATTCTTTTTGGAAACTACTGGAACTCGTTGAAAAATGGAGAGGAAATGACGGAAAACGGTCCGCAATTGACAAGCAGAGACGGTTGGAAAGATTTATCACCGTACTATTTAAGAAGATTTGTGGTGATAGAAAACGATGCAGAAGTGAAAGCGTTTACAAAAGAAAAAGATGCGCAAGAATGGGTGAAACAAAACGGTGGCGGTGGAATGATTGAGGAGAAATATTATGAAAGTAATGCTTCTATTCGCATCGGTGCAGTTGCAACTTATTCGCAAGCAACGTTCTTTCCAAGAATGTACTCAGCCGATAATCCATTGCATCAACAAGGATATCAAAGCTGGTCAGGCTATGATCCAACTGACGATAAAACAACTGAGATCGGTAGAGACGGAAAACGTCTTCCAACTTTTGGAGAAAATTTAACGTATTTCTTCCGCTACCAAGTTAATTGGATGTACTTCCGATATTTCATGTGGAACTTCTCAGGTCGTCAAAATGACATTCAAGGTCACGGCGACAACATGCGTGGTAACTGGATTTCTGGAATTAATTTCATCGATGAAATGCGTTTGGGAAGCCAAGAATATGCACCACATTACACCACAAACAATCCTTCACACAACCGTTTCTTTCTATTGCCATTGATTTTGGCTTTAATTGGAGTCGTTTATCATGTCATGAAAGCACCAAAAGATGCGTTCGTTTTATTCTTGGCTTTCTTATTTACAGGTTTGGCGATTGTTGTTTACTTGAACCAAAAACCATTTGAGCCAAGAGAACGTGATTATGCGTATGCAGGTTCGTTCTATTTCTTTGCTATGTGGATTGGAATTGGAGTTTATGCGATTTACGATTTCTTCCATAAAAGAAAAATAATTCAAAATCAAGTTTATTCCGCATCTGTTGCAGGACTTATTGGAGCAGTGATTCCAATGATTATGGCTGAACAAGGTTGGGACGATCACGACAGAAGCGGAAAAACAACAGCTCGCGATTTGGCATCAAATTACTTGGAATCGTGTGAGAAAAACGGAATTTTATTTACAAATGGTGACAACGATACTTTCCCGCTTTGGTATTTACAAGAAGTGGAAGGAAAACGAACAGATGTACGTGTGTGTAACCTTTCATTAATGGGAACTGACTGGTACACCAATCAAATGAAAATGAGAGCGTATGAATCTGCGCCGCTTCCAATTAAATTTAGAGAAGATCAAATTTTAATGTATTCAGGAAGTACCGATCAGATTTATTTCCTATCGTTATTGGAATTATTCTCTATGAATCCTTCAGAAGAATTATTGAACAAAGTAATCGATATGCGTTTGAAAAACAATCAAAAAGAAGCTAAAGAAGCTTTGCGTTATTTTGATTTCAAAGCATCAAGTTTAGTGGCGGGAATTCAATGCAAAGCTCCTGAAATGGAACAAGCAAAAGCACAATTGTTGGTTTCGGATTCTTCAGATTTAAAAACAAGCATTGAGAAAAAATACATTGGCGTATTGAAATTATTTGAAGGAGCTCGAAGTGGTTCAGTTACAAACATTCAAGAAGTAGCT
>RFNX01000363.1 GCA_009926905.1 Flavobacteriales bacterium | reverse complement strand
AAAAGCTTGAAATTACTACTAAAATTAATTTTTTTTGAGAAAATTTTATTGAAGGGTTATTCGCAAATTTTACAAATGTAACCTAGAATCTAAACATTACAAAACAGCGAATGCACGAAGCACATTTTTTAGTGTCCAAACCTAGTTAACAATCTAACATTTCTTTTTTTGGATTTATTCCCAAGTTAATTTCGTAATTTTAAATAACGATGTCAGAAAAGCAAATTTTCACTTTATTTCAAGTTGTAAAATCCATCAAGAAAACCTTGGAGGATCGTTACATGCAAACTTATTGGGTGAAAGCGGAGATGCACAAACTCAATCGCTATCCAAGCGGACATGCTTTTCCTGAATTGGTCCAGAAAGAAGATGATAAGATTTTGGCGCAAATCACTGGGACCATTTGGAAACAAAACCTCGATCGCATCAATACTCAATTCATAAACGTAGTTAAAGAACCGCTGAAAGAGGGTACGACATTGTTGCTTTTGGTTAAAATTACGTTTAGCGAAACATTTGGTTTGAGCTTGCAAATTTTGGATATTGACCCTTCTTATTCACTTGGAGAATTGCAACGTCAACGTGATGAAACCTTGAAACGCTTACTGAAAGAGGGTTTGTTAAATTTGAACCAACAATTGGATTTTCCACTTCTTCCCAAACGAATTGCCATTATTTCAGCCGATTCGAGTAAAGGATTGTCGGATTTTATGCAAGTATTGGAAGGAAACGAAAACGGTTATAAATTCATCACGCATTTATTTCCTGCTTATTTACAAGGAGATGTTGCCGTGCAAAGTATCATCCAAGCATTGAATAAAATCAAACAATTTCAATCGTATTTTGATGTGGTGGTAATTGTTCGTGGTGGAGGTGCAGAAGTGGGAATGACCTGCTACAATCATTATGAATTGTGTAAAGCAATTGCGGAATTTCCGTTGCCGATATTAACAGGTATTGGTCACTCAACCAATTTGAATGTGGCTGAAATGATTGCTTACCGAAATGAAATTACACCGTCAAAATTGGCTGAGTTTCTGATTCAAACTTTTCGCGAATTCGACCAAGAAGTGAAAGATGCACAAAAGTTGATTTTTCAATATTCTAACAAAGTATTGCTTCAGGTAAATCATGCGTTTGATTCACAAATGAAAATGTTCAAACAAGTTGCAAGTTCTTATACTAAGCGTGTTCGAAAAGACATTGAATTAGTAGAAAGTAGTTTACTTCGGAACACGAAACATTTTCTCAAAAACAATAAAGATCAATTGAATTACTTCCAGAATGAATTTGGGCACGCCGCAAAAAGAAATTTGACACTCAATCACAATCAACTTTCCCAATTGACCATTCTTTTGAAACCAAGTGTTCAACGCATATTGGAAAAAAACTCAAAAGACATTTCTCAATTGGAAAAAAGCGTTCGAATTTTGAGTCCAGAAAACGTCTTGAAACGTGGCTACAGCATCACATTATTCAAAGGAAAAACCGTTTCTTTGGAAAACGTTCCAACTGAAAATGATGAAATTGAAACAATCACTTCTGATGCGGTTTTGAAAGCTAAAGTTGTTTCTATAAAAGAAAAAAACTAAAATGTTCTCAGTATTTTTA
>RFNX01000286.1 GCA_009926905.1 Flavobacteriales bacterium | reverse complement strand
TATGAAATCAAGTTTACTTTTCCTCGATGACATCCGTTTTCCAACCGATTGTCTTTTGTACATGGAAGCAAAAATTAAAGATATAGAAATCTATCGCAAAGAATGGCAATTGTGCGTTCTTATGAATTCGTAACCTGGATTGAAACGAATGGATTGCCTGATTTCATTTCCTTTGACCACGATTTAGGTTTGCCAGAAGATTCTAATTCTGAGGAACAAAACGGAATGTCCTGCGCCAAATGGTTGGTGAATTATTGCATAGATAATGATTTGAAATTACCAGATTTTGTGGTGCATTCATCCAATCCTGCAGGAGCGAAAAATATTGAAGGGTTGTTGAAGGGGTTTGAGAAATGGAAGAGTAAATAAAATCCTCCGAATGAATCGTAGGATTTACATCAAAGAACTAACTTTCAGAGATGTGCTTAGTTTTTCGGAAACTTTTCAATGAGTTCAATTATTTCTGCTTCATTCACTTCTTTTTCAAATAGCATTGAAGCAAGTTTTACATAATTTCTTATTTCTCGTCCATTCATTTCAATTAACGCTAATTTTGAAAGAGAGTTAGTTATTAAGTCTGCTGCATTTAGATTTTGTTTCCAAACTTTTTCTCGTGAAACTTCATCTAGTTTTGGGTAGTTGATCTTCAAGGTAACACGGCTCAATACAGCTTCGTCCAAACTATTTATCCGATTTGTTGTGAAAAACAAAATTCCACTGAAGTATTCAAATAGTCTTAGAAAAATCCCAACAATAGCTGATCTCTCGAGGTTTTCATTTCTACGAGAAAGGAAAATATCAACTTCGTCAAACAATAAAATTGCATTCCATTTTTGGATTCGATTCAATATTCTTGTGAGGTTACTTTCTAAATCTCTCGAAGTAGTTCCCAATTCCTCAACTTGTAAAATGTAAAGTGGTTTGCTTTTCAATTCTGCATACACTTCTGCTGTTGATGTTTTTCCCGTTCCTGGTTCACCTTCCGCTAAAATGATTAATCCTCCACCTTTATTAGCAACAAGATCTTGATGAATGTTTTTTGAGTTTATTGAAAAGAGTTTGTTTAGTACATACTTGTTTTCTTCTGGCAGCACTAATTTTTCAATGGCATTTTGGTTGTAATTATATTCTTTTAAATCATCAATATGGACATAAAAGTATTTTTTTCGAAGGAGCGAAAAAACTCGGACATAAGGAAGATGATTGGTGAAGGCGTTATCATTGATTGCTTCGATATTGTATTCTAGTTCATTTTCGATAATTACTTTTCCGTCATTATCATTCGTATTCAAATTTCTAAAGGAGTTACTTGAATTTCTAAATCGATTATACCTGTCGAAATTTGTTTCCATCCCTGTTCCTTGAATTAGATATTGCTCACCGTCTTTAAGTCGAAATATAGCCGCTTTTTCAAGTGATTTTTTAAAGTCACTGATTGAAGTGGTTTGCGGAAAAAGTTGAAATTCACTTAATAGATGCGTTATGTTAAAGTCATTTATTCGACTTTTGTAATACTGAATATGTTCACTAACAATTATGTAAGACAGTGTCGTATTAAATTCTAAAATTCTGATTTCTATGGTTAAAACAATTCTTCTTGGGGAATATTTCGTTGCATTTTCAAGCACCATCTTTGCTTTAATCGGAACAATGTTCTTGTCTAGTTTTAGGTCAAAATTGAATTCTAATTCTTTTAAGTGTTTTTCATAAATGTCAATAATCGTTGAGAGGCCTTTAATTTTAATTTTCCAAAAATCCACTTCGGTAGTTTTGGTGTCAGTGGGTTTTAAAAAATCTATCGTAAGTTGTGCCTTCGTTTCATAGTCAATTGTTGAATCGTTGAAGATGATAAACTGAAGTAAATCAACGCTTGCATTATTTGGTTCAATTTCAAGAGATTCCTCATTAGAATTGTTCAAATCTTTGAGAATCTGAAAATCTGATTTTGAAATGTTTTCTTTTTCCTCAAGGAATCGTAAAAGGGTACTTTTTTGAATTTTCATATTTATATGCTTTAAGTTAAAATCTTACGCCTAATTCAAGAGCTTTCTTTTTCCAAACGAGGTTGTGTCCGTTTTCATTTCCCACAATTGCATGTGCTATTTCGTGTAAAATTGTATTACGTATTTCCTCCATATCCTCGTTAATACTAAATTGGATTTGTAGCGAAATTTTTTCACCACTGTTATAGCATATTCCGCGGAAATTGGAGTGCATTAGAAAATAAATTTCGCATTCTGGCAATTGATATTTTTCCAATAATTCCTGCGCAAGAAACACTACTTCAAGCAATTTTTGCTTCTGATCGAGAGCATTAGTATATTTGTTTTGGAGAATATTTTGAACCGTTTTGTTAATCATTTTTCACCTTCTTTTTGAATTTATAGAACAAAAAAAGGCACTAACTCCGCCAAAACAAGGCGTAATAGTGAAAGTTTTGGGAAATAATAAAGCCAATGAGTGTATATTGGCTTTGATTTTACATTTTTAAAAAAGGAAATTTCCTTTCTAAGAGTTGTTATTTGTATGTGTTAAAAATCACCTGCTCCCGACTTTCAAATTCTTGAATATTTCCCCACTCATTATCATCACTTTGAGACCAAATGTATTTTTCTTTAACACAATCAAAAGCAATTTTCTTTCCATTTAATTCAAAGTATTTCCAATAATCTACTGATTTTCGGTCCTTGTATAAACTATTGTCTAATGTAAGTTTGTTTTTCAATTCAACAAATAGTGAATACGAATAATATTCTTTATGATAATGACTCGTAGCTGTTGAACCCAATAAAAGAATATCAAACCCTTCTTTGTCCCAACGAATTAATTTTTGACTCCCGCAAGTTGAAATCATTTCAGGTTGTTTGATAAAATAATATCGCCAATCATGCTGGTCGGAAAAATTATCAACAATATTTTGTAGATCTATAACTACTGTTGAAAGAGAAATATCATCTATAAGTGATTTTAAAATCTTCCGATTATTATTATCATCTCTTAGCAACCTTTTCCAACTAATATCTCGTTCATTATTGATAAGAAAACTATAATTTTTGCCTTTTCTCAATAAATAATTCCCTTTGGCTAACAAAGCTCTTTCAAAAAGAAAATCATCAAAGTTTTTAACCCCTTCATTATTAAATATTCCTTTTGTTTTCTCTGCGTATTGTTTGAATTTATCTATGTTGTGTTCTCCATTTTCGTCAATACACCAATCTAATAAAAATCCAATTTGTCCTTTAAAATAACCGTGATTTTCAATTTCAATAATTGCTTTTTTCCATTCATCGTTTTGTAAAATAAGCTCTGCTTTTATTTTTTCTTCTTCAATTATGAATTTTGGAAAACCTTTTTCATCTGAACTTACAGAATCTCTAAAATATACAACTATATTGTTTCTTTGTGGAATGAGTTTAGAGAGAAAATTTAATGAATCTGCAAAAGTGTTTGCATTATCATAATACAATCTGTGAGCTTCTATAAGATTTCGGACTATTCTTAACCAGCTCTGTATAAAAACTTCGTTAATGTCATTTTCACAAGCCAAATATTGGTAAAAAGTATATAATTTTAGTAATTCAGCATAACCTAAATTGTTTTTTATTGCGCCATTAAAAATTTCATTTTCATCTACATAATTTGTGTCGGAAAGAAATCTTTTCAATCCGTTTTTATCAGAAATTTTATTCAAAACTGAATTCAAGGTTTTAAAATAATCCTCATTAAAACAGCCTAAGTCCAAATATTGATTGAATGAAATTGGTAAATCAATGAGGCGACCATTTTCATCACGACTTCTTAAAATCCTTATATTATTTTCGAAAATTTCATCTCTTCCTGCTGTTTTCTTTTTTAGGGTATAATTAATTACAGCCAATGTTCTAAAAAAGTTTAAAAGCTGTTCGTCAAAAACATTTTTTGTTTTATCACGATAATTCCAAAACAAATTCGTCCAATCCGTATCAATTTTATGGGCAAAAGTTTCCTTTGGATTAGTTATTTCTTTTTCCCAATTATCTTTAAGTAATATTTTCTCTCCATTTTCCAAAATTTCTTTTCCGTTTTCATCTGTTTTGTATGTAACCTGTTTAATATATTGCTCAAACTTTGCTTTAAAATTTTCAAAATCAGTAAGGGTTTTTCCTCTTGCATTCATTTTGATATACAAGTCATCAGAAAGTCCGAAGTTTTGCAGTTCTATGTAATGAAAACTAATGTTGTTTAGTTTATCCCATATTTCCGTTTTGTCTTTAAATGTTTGCTGAATAGCATCTAACATTGTTAGCATTGATTTTATTGTCGGATCCCTTTTCCAGAATAAGAAAAACCACGAACTATCAAAGATTGTTTTAGATAATTCATTGTTTTTTGGTGTTGTTTTTTCTTTATCGTAATAATCTGTTTCTAACAGTTTTTCAAAATCAATCCCCTTATTTATTAAATCCTTACAAAATTCCCTAGAGCTTGTGCGTGTTTCATATGTGAATTTTGTCAAGAGTTCTTTCAATTCATTATCTAACTTATTTTCTTTAACTGCAACAAACCAATGCAACAAAAACAATGTTGTTAAGCGTTGTTGTCCATCAAGAGGTTGTAAAATGCCATCTTTAATACTTCCATAAACAAAGTCTAATTCTAAAGATTTTACTTCAACTGCTTCCAAT
>RFNX01000472.1 GCA_009926905.1 Flavobacteriales bacterium | reverse complement strand
GTGAATATGCTGACTTAATGTTATTAATTGCTGATTTGAAAGACATCTTAGAGAACATCGACAGAAGAAAACAAATCATCAAGGACGAATTGTTGGACATGCAATCAAAATACGGAGATGAAAGACGCTCTCGTATTGAATATTCTGCAAGTGAAATGCGCATGGAAGATTTAATCGCAGATGATGAAGTGGTCATTACTATTTCTCACGCAGGTTATATCAAACGTACAAATTTAGCTGAATACAAAGTTCAAAACAGAGGTGGAATGGGCTCAAAAGGCTCAACCACAAGAGATAAAGACTTCTTAGAACATCTATTTGTTGCAACGAACCACAATTACTTACTGATTTTCACAGAAAAAGGTCGTTGTTTCTGGATGCGTGTTTATGAAATTCCTGAAGGAAATAAATTATCGAAAGGAAGAGCGATACAAAACTTGATTAACATTCCTGGTGACGATAAAGTGAAAGCGTATGTGAAAGTTCAAGATTTAACAGATCAAGATTATATCAACAATAACTTTATCATCATGTGTACAAAACATGGTATCATTAAGAAAACGTCTTTGGAAGCTTATTCGCGTCCTCGCACAAATGGTATCAATGCAATTAGTATCCGTGAAAACGATGAATTATTAGAAGCAAGATTGACGAATGGTTCTAACGAAATCGTTTTAGCAACAAGTTCTGGTAGAGCAATTCGTTTCAATGAATCATCAGTTCGTCCAATGGGTAGAAATGCTTCAGGAGTTCGCGGCGTGAATTTGAACGATGAAACGAATGAAGTAATCGGAATGATTTGCGTAGAAGACATCTTCTCAACCATCTTAGTTGTTTCCGAAAAAGGATATGGAAAACGAACGTATTTGAATGATCCTGAAGATAAAGAACCGGTTTACAGAATCACAAATCGTGGTGGTAAAGGTGTGAAAACATTGAACATTACTGAAAAAACTGGAAAATTATTATCGATTCAAAACGTTACAGACGAAGACGATTTAATGATTATTACGAAATCTGGTGTAACTATTCGTATGCATGTTGATACAATTCGTACGATGGGTAGAGCTGCACAAGGTGTTCGTTTGATAAACTTGAAAGGTAATGCTGAAATTGCTGCAATTGCGCGTGTTCCAAGAACAGAAGATGAAGACGAAGAAATCGATATAGTAGAAGGATTAAACGAAGTTGTCGAAGGTTTAAATGCACCTGAAGATGATTCAGATGAAGAAACTGGCACAGAAATTGAAAGTACTGACGAATAAAATATATTTTTGTATAAATAAACATCCTTTATGAAAGCTAATTTCTTTACAGCTGCTTTAGGTCTATTCCTTATTTCAGCACCACTTGTATCAACTGCTCAGAAAAAAAATGTAACTGACGCAGCGATGTTGATGAAAAAATACAATCCAGCTACTATGATGGATCCTGCGTCGAAAAAGAACGTTGAAGAAGCAAAAAAGTTCATTGATTTGGCCGCAGCTAATGCTGAAACTGCAGAAGACATGAAAATGCATTTCTACAGAGCTCAAATATATTATGCTTTAATAGAGTTAGCTCAAATGGATGCTCAAAAAGGAACTATGCCTGATGAAAAATTATTAGAAGAGTATGCAACCACATCTAAAGCTAGTTTCAAAAAAGTGTTGGATGATCCAAAAAAAACATATCAACAAGATGCTGAGTTTTTTATCAAAATGCGTGTAGAACAGTATTTTAATATGGGAATTACTTTTTACAACAAAAAGAATTTTGAACTAGCTACACAAGGATTTATGGCTGCATATATGGTCAACCAATTTATTGGTGTTGAAAATAAAGAAGCTTATACAAATACCACTTTAAGTGTGAACTATGCGGTGGACAGTTTATTGAAAGTGAAAAGTTATGATAAAGCTTCTGATATAGCTAATATGGCTTATAAAATGATGCCAAAAAACATTGATGTAATTATAACATTAATCAACATCAATCTTCAAAAAGGTGACATGACAACAGCAGAGAAATACTTGAATGAAGGTTTGGCTATTGACCCTAAGAACAAACAATTGTATTATGTGTTAGGAACTTCTTATATCGATTTGAAACAATATCAAAAAGCAGAAGAAGCGTTAACCAAAGCAATCGAAATTGATCCAAATTATACAGAAGCTCAATATCAATTGGGTGCGCACTTATTCAACTGGGCAAATGAATTGAAATACGAAGCTGGAGCTTTAGATTATAAAAACCCTAAAGTTGCTGAATTGGAAAATCAATCTACAGAAACATTGAACAGAGCATTGGTAGTTTTGGAAAAATACATCGACAAAAATCCAAACGACAAAACAGTGTTAGACATTCTCTACAAAACACACTACAAATTAGGTCACACTGAAAAAGCAGACGAATACAAGAAAAGAGCTGCAGCCATCAAATAATTAACTAATCAACTGCCTGGAAACAGGCAGTTTTTTTTTGTATGAAAACTTCTATTGCAATCATTGGTGGTGGATTTTCTGGAACAATTTTGACCAGACATCTTATAGAATTGAATGAGTCAATTTGTATAACAGTTTTCAATTATAACAATAAATTATCTAAAGGTGTAGCCTACGATTGCAATCAAAAAAGCTCTTTATTAAATGTTCCTGCAGGAAAAATAAGTGCTTTTTCTTATGATGTCAATCACTTTTTAAAATGGTGTCTGAAAAAGGAAACCTACAAAAACGATAACCCAGAATTGATTGCTGGTGCGTTTTTACCACGACAACTTTACGGAGAATATTTAAACGAAATTTGGGGAGAAACCGTAAAAATTGCCAAAGAGAAAACCATTTCACTTCAGGTTTTAGACGAAAAAGTGAATCATTTAGCTTTAGAAAAAAATCGTATTCATCTTCAAACAGAAAACTCAACTTATCATTTTGATAAATGTGTCATTGCAACTGGAAATGAATTGCCTGGAAAACCAAAAAATATTGAAAGTGAATTCTTAAAAAGCGATCGCTATTTTAATAATCCGTGGAATGTTGATTATCACAAAATCGATAAATCCTTGCCGATACTCATAATTGGAAACGGCTTGACAATGGTGGACATCGTTCTGAATTTACGCGACAATAAACTTTACCAAAAAATCATTTCCATTTCACCAAATGGTTTCAATATTTTGCCGCATCGCAATTTTGGATTCACTTACAACGGAGCACTAGCAAACGTTAAATTCCCAATTACTTTGTTGGAATTGATAACACTATTCAATCGCGAAATGAAAAATTTGAAAAAAGTTGGTGTTTCTCCAGATCCAATCATCGATGCATTGCGCCCTAATACACAAAAAATTTGGCAACAATTCACAGCTGAAGAAAAAGCGAAGTTCATGTCGAGAGTGCGCCACCTTTGGGGAGTTGCGCGACATAGAATCCCTTTTGTTTCCTACGATTCCATTATGAAAGAACAAGTGAGTCAACAGTTAAATATCTTGGCAGGAAAGATTACTTCCGTTCAAGAAAACAACGATGGAATCGAAGTGAAAATTTGGGACAAACGTAGCAAACGCGAAATTTCAGTGATAGTTGGAGCGATTGTGAATTGTACAGGTCCAGAAACAAATATTACAAAATCGAATAATGTACTTCTAAATCAACTTTACGCAGAAGGAATTATTGATCAAGATCCATTGTTTTTAGGAATTAACATCAATTGTAATAATTTCAAAACATTACAAAAAAATGGTGCTGAAAATCAGAATATTTATGCAATTGGTTCATTGCTGAAAGGCGAATTATGGGAAACAACAGCAGTGAGCGACTTGCGTGTTCAGGCAAAAGAATTGGCACAAG
>RFNX01000594.1 GCA_009926905.1 Flavobacteriales bacterium | reverse complement strand
CACAAAACATAAAAACTGACAATAAAAATGGACTATATAAAAAATAATTACAACATCCTTTCGACGGCACTTTTTATTTTGGCAATTGTGGTTGCTCATATTTTTTCAACCAACAATTACGACTGGACAAAAAACACAATTAGCGACTTAGGTTCACAAGGTTATGACAGAAAACTAATAATGCAATTTGGCTTTTTAGTATTTGGATTGATCTTAGCGATAGGAATTTTAGCCAACGGTTTGACTTGGCGGACTACTCCCATTTTAATTTATGGCTTGTGTGTTGGATTGACTGGAATATTTTGCACAAAACCATACTTCAATCTTGACAATTATTCAGTAACACAGTCGACAATTCATTCTATCTTAGCTCAAATTGCAGGTGCAGCTTTTACACTTGGTATTTTAATTCAACTATTTTACTCGGCAGACAAAAGCGAAAAATGGGTACACTTCATGTTTTTCATTTTGGTAATTGGTTTTTCCGCATCGTTTGGCCTAGTAAAAAATTATCAAGGAATTGCTCAAAGACTTTTGTATTTAACAAGCTTTATTTGGCTAATTAAATTCTATAAACCTTAACGAAAATACCCAACCAAATCTTTTGTTAGTAACGATTTCCAATGGTTGTTTTAGGAATAGATGCTTCAATAAGTTCCATATCCGCTTGGTGTAACACACAATCATATGCACCCAAATTTTCTTCAAGACGGTGAATTTTTCTTGTTCCCGGAATAGCAGTAATAGAATCGTTTTGACTCAATATCCAAGATAATGCAACCTGTGCTTTTGTAACTCCCTTAGCTTCTGCTATTTGGTCTAATACTTCTACAAATTTGATGTTTTCATTAATTGCTTCTTCTGTAAATCTTGGGTTACTTAACCTAAAATCACCAGCCTCGAAATCAGCACGACTTTTAATAGCTCCTGTTAAAAAACCTCGTCCTAGTGGACTATATGAGACAAAAGTAATTCCAAGTTCATTGCAAACATCGAAGATTTCTTGTTCAGGTTCACGACTCCATAATGAATATTCAGATTGAATGGCAGTTATTGGATGTACTTTGTGTGCTCTTCGTATTGTTACTGCATCCACTTCTGACAAACCAATGTATTTTACTTTCCCTTGTTTGACCAAATCAGCCATTGCCCCAACTATCACTTCAATTTCAACATCAGGAGCTTGACGGTGCATATAATATAAATCAATAGACTCAGTTCCTATATTTAAAAGACTTTGTTCGCAAGCTTTTTGAATATACGCTGGTTGACCATTAAGCCCAAGCCATTCGCCATTTGGACCTCTCATTACACCAAATTTGGTTGCTAAAATAACATCAGCCCAACGTCCTTTAAAAGCATTGCCTATTAATTTTTCATTTGCACCACTTGCATACATGTCGGCTGTGTCGAAAAAATTAACCCCTAAATCAATTGCTTTATGCAATGTATTTATAGATTCGGTTTCATCAAAAGAACCATAAAACTCCGACATGCCCATGCAACCAAGACCTATTCGATTTACATTGAGTGTGCTGTTTCCTAATATTGTTGAATTTTTCATTTTGTTAAAATTTTTGAGATACAAAGGTCAGTTAAATTGTATTCAAGATTCTTGTAAATTGCAATCCACTATTTGCAAATTTCAATCAATTTCTATATTTCAAAGGAGAAAGTAATGTTTGCTTTTTGAAGAAATTAGAGAAATGTGCTACCTCATCAAACCCCAACGCAAATGCAATTTCAGACACATTCCATTGCGTTTGTTTAAGTAATATCTTGGCTTCTTCTACTATTCTGCCGTTGACAATTTCTATCGTACTTTTTCCTGTGGTTTCCTTCAATACTTTATTCAAGTGATTTATATGTATGCCTAGTGTTGTGGCAAAATCAATTGGAGTTTTAAGTTGTATAACTTGTGTATCATTTTCTATTGGAAACTGTCTTTCGAGTAATTCAATAAACAAAGAAGATATTCTACTCGCTGCATTAGTAGCTCCGTCAGTGCTTTTAATCGGACTCAATTTCTGTCCTGTATGAATCAATTCTAATACATAGTTGCGCAATAAATCATATTTAAAAGCATAGTCAGAAGACAGTTCCGAATCCATTTTCTTGAATATTAATTCCATTTCGAGATACTGTTCATCATTTAATTGATACACAAAATCGCTATTGGGCTGATAGATGGGCAGTTCATCGATGATCAAACCTGTTTTTGATTTTGACATAAACTCTTTGGTAAAAACACAAAAATATCCCGATTGCTCTTTACTCTGTGGGGTATATCTGTACGGAATTCTTGGTGTTGCAAATAAAATCCCTTGCTGTTCTATGAGAACTGTTTTACCAGCAAATTCAACCAAATTTTCACCTTTAATTAGACTTATTTTGTAATACAATCTTCGGTTGTAAGTCATTTCAGACTTTTTATTTCCACTGAAATAAAACTTTTCTGTGTCGAATACATTAAAGTGACCTAGTTCAGTAGTTCCTTTACTATCTAAAAAGTAATCAAGTTGGCTTCCATTTTCACTAAATATTTCTTTGTAAAAATCCCTAATACTTACGTTTACCATAGTTGTAAAATTCAAATAATGGCAAATGTAGAGCTTTTTAGTAAATTTGTACACACAATAGTTAGATAATGTGTAGTATAGTCAAATGTATGACGACCGAAATAGAAGTCTGATTGGCTAAAAACCATTTTGCAAAAGCGGGTGATTTGTGATTCTTTGAAAATGAAGTGCTAAATCAAGTTTTGTACGTCTAATAAATTTTAATTCTAAAAACCCCTAATTTCGCAAATCGGCTAACGTTAGCTAATATTTTGCCCACTCTTTAAATACAACTTCTTAATATTTAGGCAACATTAAACTGTTAAATTTGTAAATGAAATTTTTACAATTTATACTTGTTATTTCATTGACAGCGTGTTCCTCAAGTAATGATACCATTAAAATAAAAGGGTCAGACACTGAGGTAAATCTTGCTGTTGTTTTGGCAGAAAAATTTCATAAAAACAATGATGAGCTATTGGTTTCTGTTTCTGGAGGTGGTTCTGGATTAGGCTTAGCATCTTTGTTAAATGGAAACGCAGATATAGCTAATTCCTCCCGAAGCATTAAATATTCTGAACTTGATTTGTTTAAACATTGGAACATTGAAATAGATTCTTTTGTTTTTGCTCAAGATGCCATAGCTTTTGTAACATCAGATAAGTTGCCAATTGATTCTATTAGTACAGAAAATATTGCAAAAATACTTAATGGTGAATGTCAAAACTGGTCTTTATTAACAAATCGAAATATGCCAATTACTATTTATGGAAGACAAAGTAATTCTGGCACTTACGACTATGTGAAAAATATTTTGAACATTCATTTTTCCCCGTATGCGAAACAAATGAACGGCAATGCACAAATCATAGAAGCCATTAAAGTAGATGAATCTGGTTTCGGGTATGTTAGTGTAGGATATGTTTTAAAAGGCAATGCGGAAGGGCTGAAAATTCTAAATGTGTACCATGGAAATTCAAAAACCATTTCACCCTTAGACGCCAAAGCAATTGCATCTGGTAAATATTTTTTTCAGCGTCCATTATTTCAATATTATAAAAAACGTGATTATAAAAAAATTAAACCATTCCTTGATTTTGAAAAGTCATCAATTGGTGCTAAAATAATTCAAGAATCAGGTTATTACGCAGTGAATTAATAAACAATGAATACAAAAAGTAGAGAGCGAATTGACCGTTTATTTAAATTCATTTTTAAAGGAACAGGACTAATAACTATAGCTTTGTTAGCCGGTATTTTCATAATGCTTTTTTCCAATAGCATTTTATTTTTCTTCAAAGTTTCCCCTATTGATTTTTTTACAGGTTCGCAATGGGATCCTGAAACAAAATATAGCATCATCCCACTTCTGGTTAGCACTTCTTTTGTTGCATTTGGTTCTATGTTAATAGCCGTTCCATTAGGTATTTTAACTGCCGCTTATTTATCAGAATTAGCGCCCAAGAAATTACAAATGTTTTTAAAGCCAATTATTGAAATGCTTGCTGCAATTCCGTCTGTGGCAATTGGTTTTTTGGGAATAGTTTTAGTAGGTCCTGGACTTGCTCAGGTTTTTGGTATTCAAAATGGTCTAAATGCTTTAAATGGTTCTATTTTACTAGCCATAATGGCTTTACCTACTATCGTTACAATAAGCGAAGACGCAATTAATGCAGTACCAAAATCACACAGAGAAGCATCTTTGGCATTGGGAGCTAATAAATGGGAAACACTTTTCAAAGTAACAATACCCGCAGCATTTCCTGGTTTAATTGCAGCGGTACTACTTGGATTAGGAAGGGCTTTGGGAGAAACAATGACCGTGTTAATGGCTACTGGAAATGCTGCAGCAATTCCTAAAGGTTTTTTAGATTCTGTAAGAACCATCACTGCAACTATTGCTATTGAAATGGGTGAAGTTCCTTATCAAACGACACACTATTTCGCATTATTTGCCATTGCAGCAATATTGTTTTTAATTTCTCTTATCATAAATTTTATAGGAGAATATTTTTCAAATAGGTTAAGAAAATTCCATTCCTAATGAATATAAAAAAAATTAAAAATACGGCGAATTGGATTGTACTTTGTTGCAGTACTTTAACAGTTTGCCTCTTTTTAAGCATTATATTATGGGATATTTTTTCTAAAGGATTTTCCAGTTTATCTTGGAATTTCATTTCCTCTTTTCCAAGAAATGGTATGACAAAAGGAGGAATCCTTCCAGCAATTATTGGTACCGTTTTACTTACTTTTATTACCACATTATTTGCCGTACCGTTTGGAGTTGCCTGTGCCATTTATTTAAATGAATACGCAAAACCTTCTTTGCTAACAAATATTATTCGCGCTTCAATTAGAAATTTAGCTGGTATTCCATCAATAATATATGGTTTATTTGGTTTAGCCTTATTTGTACAAGCATTGCATTTTGGCACGTCTATATTATCCGCTGGTCTCACATTGGGCTTACTTTCTTTACCTTACATTATTACAACTACAGAAGAAGCCTTAAAAAGAGTACCCAATAGTTTGCGGGAGGCAACTTTAGCTTTAGGTGTAACACAAGTAGAAACTATTAAAGATGTTGTATTACCCAAAGCCTTGCCTGGCATTTTAACTGGAGTGATTTTAACATTATCAAGAGCCGCAGGAGAAACCGCACCTATTTTATTTACTGGCGTTGCTTTTTACATAAATGGAGTTAGTGCTTCAGCAAATCAAGAATTTATGGCTTTACCATATCACTTATATATGTTATCTACTCAACACAACGCAATCGAGCAGGTAAGACCTTTAGCATACGGAACGGCTACAGTATTAATTCTTTTAGTGTTTTTACTCAATATAATTGCTTTTTATGTACGATTTAAAAATAGAACACAAGAATTATGATGGATGCAATTAAACTACGAGCAGAAAATCTAAACCTGTATTTTGGGAAAAAGCAAATCCTAAAAAATGTAACTATTGATTTTCCTAAAAATCAGGTAACCTCCTTAATTGGTCCTTCGGGGTGCGGAAAATCTACATTGCTTCGCTGCTTTAATCGTATGCATGATTTATCACCCGATGCTAGAATAGAAGGAAAATTATTTTTAGATGACTTGGATTTGTATGACAAAAAGAATTCAGTTACAGATATTCGTAAACGAATAGGCATGGTCTTTCAAAAACCAAATCCTTTGCCCAAAAGCATTTATGAAAATCTTTCCTACGCTTTAAAAATTCACAATTATCCCAAAAATGAAATTCCTCAATTAATTGAAAATGCTTTACGAGAAAGTTTTTTATGGGACGAAGTAAAAGATGAGTTAAAAAAGCCAGCAGTGAAGTTATCAGGAGGACAACAACAACGACTTTGCATTGCCCGTACAGTGGTTTTGAGACCGGAAGTAATTCTGATGGATGAACCTTGTTCTGCACTTGACCCAATAAGCACAAAAAAAATAGAAGAATTAATACTAAAACTTAAAAAGGATTTTACAATTGTAATTGTTACACA
>RFNX01000085.1 GCA_009926905.1 Flavobacteriales bacterium | reverse complement strand
ACTCAGGATCTTTGGAAGATTGAGAAAAGGCATTAAAAGAAAGTAGAAAAAAAAAGAGTAAAACAGTTGTTTGTAGAGTTTGGAGAGAAATACTAAGAAGTAAATTATTGTTTGAAACTCTCATGAAATTAATGGTTTGTTAATCTGTCATTTAAACGAATTTTAAATTGAAACGTTGCTTTTTATTTTTAATTCTTGTTCAGCTCATTTACTTTTTTTTGTCGCTGCATCGGATTCTCTTTAACAGGTTGTTGTTTAAAGAGTTGATAACGTGTCGGATTTACTTCTTTTGGCCAAGAATTATTATCTAAATCCGTGTCAGCAGTTTCTAAAAATGGATCCAATCGAACCGATTTAACTTCTTTATCTAGTATGAAAACTTTTGACACTTTATCTTCATATTGACGCCAGATTTCAGCAGGAATTCTAAACACTTGTTTGGTATTGTCTTGAAACGTAAACTCAATAATTAAAGGCATCACCAATCCACCTTTATTTGAAAAGCTAATTTCATAAAATTGCTTGTTTGCTTTCAAAATCTCCAAATCTTTTTGATCTGTTTTGGCAATGAAATCTTGGTATTCTTTTTTCTCTAAAGCATCCACCGCATATTGATTCTTTTTAGCATTGGCATAGAAGTCATCGATGCTTTTATCCTTTTCATTTATCGTTTGTGGAATCATTGTTTTGTTGCGTTCATCACCAATAAATTTATCTTTTTCGGCATCTGTTTCTTTTTTAAATGCTTTTTCAAGTTCAGGATTTTGAGTGTTTAATTGAAACCATTTAACATCATCAACCGATATATCAACGTTGTCTGTGCCATAAAACCAACCTCTCCAAAACCAGTCTAAATCTACTGCTGAAGCATCTTCCATTGTTCTGAAAAAATCAGCTGGTGTCGGATGTTTGAATTTCCAACGTTCACAATATGTTTTGAATGCGTAATCAAATAATTCACGCCCCATAATGGTTTCACGTAAAATATTTAAAGCCGTTGCAGGTTTCCCGTACGCATTGTTTCCAAATTGAAAAATCGACTCGGAATTAGTCATAATGGGCGAAATCGTCTTCTTGTCACCACGCATGTAATCTGCAATCATATATGCTGGACCTCTTCTCGACGGATAACCGCGTTCCCATTCTTGCTCCGTTAAATATTGAACGAATGTGTTCAAACCTTCATCCATCCACGACCATTGACGTTCATCAGAATTGATAATCATCGGAAAGAAATTGTGGCCAACTTCGTGAATAATCACACCCCACATGCCGTATTTTTCTTGCTCCGAATAAGTTCCATCTGCTTCCGGACGCCCACCGTTGAAACAAATCATAGGATATTCCATTCCAATCCATTTTGAATGTACAGAAATCGCAACAGGGTAGGGGTAATCTACTGTAAATTTTGAATATGTTTTTATGGTATGAGCTACCAATTTTGTGGAATAGCGTTCCCAAAGTGGATTTCCTTCTTTTGGATAATACGACATGCAAAGCACATTTTTTCCTCCAACTGTTACGTTTTGAGCATCCCAAAGGAATTTTCTTGAGCTTGCAAATGCAAAATCACGAACATTCGTTGCTTTGAAATTCCAAGTTTTGGTTTCTTTTACTTTTTTCACCTCCGCTTTTTCTGCTTCCGCTTGCGTTACAATCATAACTGGTGCATCAGCTTTGCGTGCTTGTTCTATTCTTTTTTGTTGTTCCGCTGTTAAAATAGAGGCAAGATTTTGACATTCACCTGTTGCTCCAACAATATGATCAGCTGGAACAGTGATGCTTACTTCATAATCTCCAAATGGTAAAGTGAATTCTCCACGTTCTAAAAAT
>RFNX01000532.1 GCA_009926905.1 Flavobacteriales bacterium | reverse complement strand
TTTTACAGTTGGTTTTTCACAATTAAGATCAACAGATTGTTCTAGAACTAACATGCCGTTAAATCAAACCTTGTATGCAGCTTTAACTGGCGGTACACAATACAAATTTCGTGTAAGAAATACTTTTACGAATGTAACCGATAGCATTGTTAAATCAGATAGATTTTTTAGAATTGATGAGTTACCTTCTTTGGCTGCAAACAACTGCACTTTTGATGTTAAAGTTGCAATTAACTACGGCTCTGGTTTTGGTCCATATAGTGTTTCATGCTTTCCACAAACGGCTCCTTTACTTACATCATTAAGAACAGTAGATTGCGGTAAGGTTTTATTAACATTGTTTAATCCTGTTTACGCTAATCAGCTCACAGCTGATTCTTGGGATTTTGAAATTAGACTTGGCACCGATTCAACAGTTTCACAATTAATTACGAATAGACCAACAAGAGAATTTAGCTTGTCCTTGGCTAATAATTCTTTTAGATTGTATAATACTGAGATAAGAATTAGATGTAGGACAGTCCAAAATGGAGTTACACAACCTTGGGGTACTTGGTGTTCTTTTTATACTCCAAATTTGACACCTCCTAATAACCTCTGGTTGCGGTAATACTTTTGAGTATTTGGCATATGAATATATAACTTGCGCTGTAGTACCAAACGCAACACAATACCGTTGGAGACTCAGAACTGGAAATTCGGTTACAGATTTACAAATAACTACCACCAATGAGATAAGGATAGCAGATTTCTTAACAGATGCCATGTTGCCAGCTTATGATTACAATAAAACTTATAATATTTCTGCCCAAGCTTTTGATGGTCTTGCATGGACATCCTACGGTGCAACATGTATTGTAAAAACAACTACTTTTCCACATGCAGAAGTACAACATTTGTGCAACCAAACATTGGCAACTTTTTCACAACCAATTTCTGTTTACGCTATATTTAATGCAACCAGCTATCAATATCAGGTGAATGATCTGACTCAAAGTTCACAAAACGACGGTGTACAAAATTTCACATCTACAACAAGAACCTTTAAATTATCTGACTTGCCTATATGGTCGTATGGTCATCAGTACAGTGTTCGATGTCGGGTAGTTTTTAAAAATATCTTGTATCCTTATAGTGCTGCTTGTGTTGTTAATGCTCCACCTGCAGTTACAACTTTAAGAGTGCAAGATTGTCCAAAACAATTGATAACAAAAGGGTCTAAAGTTTATGCGAATACAATGACCTCTGATAATCCTCAATCTGTTACCGGTTACCAATTTAAAATAGGTTCACAAGAATCTGCATGGAAAACAACTAGAGATGTTACCATACAGGAAATTATCGGTAGTGTTCCGGTCAATAATACCACTTATCCTGTTCAGGTTAGATTAATGTACGAAGGAGTTCCTCAGGCTTATGGGACTGCTTGTTCTGTTACAACACCTAATGCCTTAATTGTTTTAAACGATTCAACAATTGATGAAACTGAAAGTGGTATTTTAGATAAATCAGCAGCTATTGAAGAAGAAATTATAAATGATTTTGTTGTTTTCCCAAACCCATCTGAAGATCAATTTACCATTAGATTAACTGGAAGTTTTGAAAATGAACCAATTTTGGTTGAAGTTTATGACTTCTCCGGAAGAAAGTTGCTAAGTGTTCGAGAAAAAATGGATGCAACAAATGAATTATCCTTTGGTAGAGGTCTTGAAAAAGGTAATTATTTATTGCAAATTCAAGGAGTTGGAATCATTCAGAAGAAAACTATACTTAAGTTGTAATTTATTTCCTTAGTAATTTTAAAATAAATTTCACTTGATTTTTTAGCTTCTGAACAATCAGTTCTTTCGCCCAAATTAATTTGTTATCATTCCATCTTTGAGGATGAAAATTAAACATTATCTGATCTGGAAGTTGATTATTTTGAAATGCTTTAATTATATCGTCAGTACTTGAGAAATCAAAGTCAAAACCAGAATTTACAAAGTCACGAATGCTTGATTTTTCTCCATTCCATTTCCTTCCTGTATCTGTTAGATACAAAACTTTATTAAAGTCGATATCGAAATATGGTTCACCAATAATTTCAAGGCTTCTGTAGTTATTTTCCTTCCAGATGTCTTTGCTATCAAATTTACTTAATGGACTTCCATGCATGCAAATTGTAGCGACAGGTGCTAATTTTCTTAAATTCTCAAGATTGGTTTTAAAATCTATAAAAGCAGCTTCCATATTGCCTTTAGTAGTTGTTAAGTTTTCGTAATGGTAGCCGATTTCGTGATTGAATTTCTTAATATTCGCAATCACATTTTCATCCCAACTTTCAGGTACTGCTCTGAAATAATAAACTCCTTTGATATTTTTCTGATGTTGAATTTCAGCAAATCGTAATGAATTATAAGGTCTAAGGTCAACATCGTGACGTAAAATAATCACCTTTTTTTTATGTGAAATAATAAACTCTTCAAATGTCTGAAATTCATAACCACATTGAATCATTGTGTCTAATAATTCTCTATATTTTTTTACAGTAAAGTCCATTATTCGTAGATAAATTCATTCAGTTTTGACATGACTTCTTTTTTGACACCTTTTGCAACGCTTAATTCTGCTTCTTTTTTTTCACTTTTGAGGTAATGTTGATAAAGTTTAGATGCATCTCTTGAAAAGTACATTTTACCTTGAGAAATTAAATCTGAATCAACTGCAAGTAATTTTCCACCAGCAAAAAATGAAAATGAAGGAACTCCTAAACATGCAGCTTCTCGAGCTAACGTTCCTGCGCCCGTGAAAACAGCATCTGAAAAATAACAAGCGTCGATACCATTGATGGCTGATTTTGGAATATAAAGATTTTTTAATCCTTCAGCAAATTCAAAATCAGTTGTGTAGCGTGGTAAATACAACACATTAGAACCGTTTTCGGTTAATTTTTTGAGTAATTCTGCCGTAATTGAAATGTCTTTGTTTTGTCGAACGTAGTTTGCATTTACGTTTTCAGGACGAACAACCACGTAATTATCGAATGGTAAATCGTGTTTGAAGTTTTCATTCGGGACAAAATCAGCTAAATAAATGTGTTCTTTGAAACCGTTATATTGATAGATTTTCTTTTTGCTTATTCCCTGTTTCGTTAAGATTTTAGTTGGAATACTTTTCGGAAATAAAACATGTGACACAAACATTCCGTAAGTCCATTGTTTTGCCAAATCGTTGTCGCCAAAAGCAATTGATTTTTTATTTTTTAAAAAGGAGTTCCATACAGCACTTTCACTTCCACACGAAATGGAAACATCAAAGTCTTTTACTGTTTTTCTTGTTTCCAAAAAACGATTAATGAGTTTGCTTCCTTTTTTAAGAATATTACCTTTTTCGTAATTACCTATAATATCATAAGGTAAATTCGTTTTTTGTTCCAATAGTTTGATGGTTTCAGCAAAATCTCTTGTAGTAATTTTGAATTCGTTTTTATTTGATTCAAGCGCATTTAAAATAGCAATCAATAAATGAACTTGCGGTGTATTTGTAATGTCGAACCAAAATTTCATCGTTGTTTTTTTATTGCGAATAAATTTTTAAAATAAGCAAATCCAGGTTTGGGATCGTTTAGTCTAAAAAGAGCATTCGTTTTTCCAAAGGTAAGTAATGATTTCAAGTAAACAAATGGACTGAGCTTTCCTTTTGATATCGCGACCATACTGAACACTAAATCGGTAATAGGATTTATCCAATAATTATTTTGCTTGTAACTTTTTGGAAAATTTACCTCTAACTGATTCACAATACAATAAGCCATGTAAACCAAATCTACTCCCGATTTTTTTGCCAATTCAACCCAAAGCCAAGTTCGGGCATTTATTTCTATAAGTTTGAATTCAAGTGTTTTAGTGTCAAAAAGGTATTCAATTTCACAAATCCCATTATAATTTAAGGCATTGATAATTTTCAAAGAAGGTTCAAGTAATTCAGGCGCGTTGATGCTTTTTGCCAAAGTAGCAGTTCCAAATTCAATTGGATGTTCTCTTAATTTTACGCCACACCAATACGATTTTATTTCCCCGTTTATACAAAACGCAGCAAAAGAAATGGTTTTATGATTTTTAAAAGGAATCAATTCTTGAATTAGTAAATCGCTCAGTTTAAAAGTGTTTTGAAGTTCTTTTAAATGCGTTTCAAATTCATATTGGTTGTTTATTTTGTAAACTTTGGTTTTATTATTTTTGTAAAAATTCAATCCATTTTTACCTTTTACGAGCAGTGGAAAATCAAATTTTGTAGATCGAAATTCTTCTTCGTTATTGATGAAATATGTTTTTGGAGCTATGACATCATTTTCAATTGCCTTTTGAATTAATTTTCCTTTGTCATAGATGTTTTCAATGACTGACAAATCCGAAGTGAAAAGCTTAAAGTACTTTTCTAATGCTGTTTTGTGCTTTGAAATTGTATAAACTGCATGATCATTGGAAGGAATTAATAACCAGTCTTTTAGATTGTTTTCTTTACAAAGTTCAATTAAAAAGCTTGCAAATTCATCTGTTTCAAATGAAGGACAAATGCTGAAATTTTTGCAATATTTTGAATAACGCGCTATGCAATCGGTTTTATCAACCAACCAAACGGGAATACCTTTTTCTCCAAAAGTTCTAAGATTTGCTAAACCTTGAACGTGACCTTCGATGACAATAACGCCGTTTTTATTTTGCATTTAGCGTTTTATAAATGTTAATAATTCTTGTCGCGACAGCATTTGCGTCTAATCCAAGTTCTTTAATTCGTTGTCTTCCAAGGGTTGATTTTGCCTCTGTTGCTTTAAGAATTGCTTTAGAAACCTCGTCAGCTTGATGTTCAACTAAAAAACATCCATCTAAATTAGAAATTAGCATCGGAACATCTCCCACTTTTGTCGCAACAATTGGTTTATTGAGCGCCATTGCTTCTTTGATGATATTCGGTGAACCTTCCCATTTTGAAGTTAATAAGACACAATCACATTGATTCAATTCGTAAATCAATTCTGAATGCATTTTATTGTAAACAACTCTTAATTCAAAGTTTTCAGTAGGAATTGTCTTGAACGCTTCTTTTGCCAATGCATAATTTTTCGACTCTCTATTTGGATCGGCAGCAAAAAGCACAATTTTTCTTTTATTTTGAACCGATTCTCTCAATGGTTTTAAAAGATCTAAATCAACGCCATTTGCTATGATTTCATAATTTGTGAGAGCCAGATCGTCAGCCATTTTTTGACTTTTGACAATCGTTTTTTTCCAAGTTTTGTTACTTAAGTAACGTGTCAATGTTCGTTTCCATCCCTTAACTTGCGCATCGCTGCCCATTAATGATACAACATGTGGAATTTTTTTAAAACTTCGAAGCGCTAATGTTGCTGCAAAAGCTGAAAGAGAAAAATGAGAATGAACCACATCAAATTTTTCTTTTCTCAATAATAGTTTTAAAGGTTTAACAGCTTCCAAATATCCTTTTACGCCTTTCTTTTTAATTAGATAAAACGACACTTCAACTCCTGATTTTTGCAGGGATAGTGCTTGATTATTGACCACAGTTTTTGCTTTGCCGTCTAATGAATTGCCACTACATACAAATAAAACTTTCAATTATCGAGATTGAATAAATGAAACAATACTGTCAACATAAACTTCTTCTTGACTCCAATCATTTTTCTTCAATTCCCATGAATCGCCCATTTTTTCATAGTAATCTTTGCTTTTATATTGAGTAGAAGTACCAAAGGAAATGCCTTGAAATTCAAAAATATATGGTTGGTTATTTGTCAACGAAAAATCCAAAGATAGATTGGGAACATCGAGAATTTTAAAAAATTCGTAAACAAAATCTAAGTACTCAATTGGAAAATCAGATTCAGAGCCTGCGGTGTAATTTAATCCACTACCACTTGCTTTGAAATCATTTGCTTTGATGTTTCTTTTCAAGGTATAAATTTGATTACCATAAATCAACACTTTCCAATCACAAGTCAAATTTTCAACGAAAGGTTGAATAATGAATTTATTCTGAAAACTAGATTCTTGTTTATAACCTTTGTACTTTTTTGAGCGAATAAGTTCTTTAAGACTTGCTTTTAAATTATAAGTTGAACTCATTTTTTTCGCTGCAGCAACCAGTTCATTTTCGTTTTTAGCTAAAGCAACATTTCGGCTCATGGAACCAGATGCTTTTTTGATTACACAAGGGAATACGATTTGATTTTTTCGCAACGATTTTTCTAAATCTTCGATCGTTCCAAATATCTTAGAACTTAACGTTCTGTATTTTTCTGGAAGTTTCGTCTCCCTCAAAATTTCCATAAACACTTTATTTTCATGTGCTTGTAAAAAATCAAGGCTTGGAATGACTTTGGCACCTAAACTTTCAATTCCTTTTAGAACATCAAATAAAAAATTCTTGTAATGCAATCCTTTTTCTTCGAGTGAAGTATAAATCACCCAACTGTTTACCCAAATATTCTTTTCGAATTTTACCTCATAAGCTGAAATAACATTTACATTGAATCCGTTTTTAGCAAATAAATCAGTAAGCAAATTTTTATCATAGCCACTTCGATAGGGTTGCGCTTTCCACTTGGAGCCAAAGTTATTTTTGTAATCAGAAATCAGGTAAATTTCAGTCATTTGCTGGATATGTTTTAATAACCACTGCTGGATTTCCTCGAGCAATGGAGTAGGGCGGAATATCAGAAACAACAATGCTTCCAGCTCCAATTACACTTCCCTCGCCGATTGTAACACCTGGTAAAACAAAGGTATTTGCGCCAATCCAAACGTTGTCATGAATGACTATTGGTCGAGTTTTTCCAATTGTTTTAATTCTGTTTTTTACATTGTTGAATGAAAGTTCATGTCCGCTCGAATCCACAATTTGACAGTTTGCTGCGATTAGACAATTGTTTCCTATATGGATGGATTCTTGGGCGTGAATGCATGTTCCATGGATTCTAGTGTTATCTCCAATGATAATTTCAGCTCCTTTTTTATCTATCATCAATTTCATAGGACTCTGCAAATTCAAGTGGTAACCACGATTTCGAGAGGTAAATGAAACATTTTTTCCAATTTTCAGTTTTGTTCCTTTTCAAGTTGAAGTAAAGGATAACCTTTAAACAGAATATCTGAATGAAACGACACTTTTTTAGATTGTAATTTAAGCACAAGTTTCATAACTAAAGTCGCAAGGTGAATTGCCCATAAATTACGTAGCTTTTTTATCATTTCACTTTCATTATTAATCCCAAAATTAGTTGAAATTTAATTTTATCCAAATCCGTTTTAGAATTGATTTTAGGCCTGCATTCATTTATGAAATTCGCGTTTAGAACATTGATTAATTCAATCTGATTTATTTCGACATTTTTTTGAATTATTTCAGCATACCACAAATTGGAATCAACTACTTTTATTGGAGCAATGTTTTTCTTCTTGAATTTTCTGTAAACTTGATAAGGTATAAGTTTCATGATTCCAAGAGGAGAAATAAGGTCTTTCAATTTATAACCACGATCCATTTTTGTGTGCATCAAAGCAGGAAAAATTTTCTTGATTTCTTTGGCGTAAAATCGATACGAATAAAAATTATTTAAAGAACCATTTTCATAAGGTGTCATTTCACTTATCGCTCTATTTTCAAGTAAAGTTTTCATTATGAAACGAAAATCCATGTACGGATTAATCAAATTCACTTTTAAATTGTGATGATAGCAAATGATTGGCCCATAAATTTTAGGGAATTTCTCGTAGAATAGATACTTGAAAATATTAGCGTTTTTGAGATTTGAGCTAACATTAATCTTCGAGTAAACACTATATTCTTCAATCAATTTATTCATGTTTTTCTCAATAAATTCTTTAGAAATGTATGGAAAACGATAGTTGAATTCGAGAATGATATTTTTGATTTGTTCCTTTGATGTTGCCAATCCGATATCCGCTGCGAATTTTGTTAACGTTACTTGCGAAGAATAACTTGGCCCTCTAACGATTTCTGAACCCATGAAACCACAAATCAAATCGGTGCCGTCTTTGAGTTGTTCACACATGTAAATG
>RFNX01000522.1 GCA_009926905.1 Flavobacteriales bacterium | reverse complement strand
TGCAAAACTCTTTTTGTACCAAGTACCATTTAAATCAAAATTGCAGGATTTAAATCGTACTTAAATTCAAACAAAATATAATTATTATATTCGTGTAAAAAGAGCAAATTGGCAAAGAAAACTCAAAACTTAAGTCAAAACATCACTGCTAAAGAAATTTCAACAAGAACGATGGTCATTATATCGTTTTTAATTTCTTTTTTGTTTTACGGAAATTCTATTTCAAATGGATTTTCATTGGATGATGAACTTGTAACGACCACCGACAGGGGACATCACGAAAATGTTGAAAAAGGAATAAAAGGCATTAAAGCAATTTTTAGTTCCAATTACGCCAAAGATGGAAAACAAAACTACGAGTACCGTCCGATTGTAACACTTTCATTTGCAATTGAATGGTCCTTATTTGGTGACAACCCTAATCGAGTTCACATTGCTCATTTTATCAATATTGTGTTATACGCATTTTGTGGAATTCTTTTGTTTCAATTACTCAATGTTCTTTTTCAAGGAAAATCTTCCTATTTTTCAGCTTTAATCGTTGTTCTTTTCTTGATTCACCCAATTCACTCTGAAGTAGTTAACAACCTTAAAAATCGTGATGAATTGCTGTGTTTACTTTTTGCATTAATTTCAGCTTTGTTTTCCTTTAAATGGTTTGACACAAAGAAAATCCAATTCATTGTATTAGCAATTCTGACTTTTGCCATTTCTATGTTAAGTAAAAAGTCAAGTTTGCCGTTTTTGCTTATGATTCCTATGATGTTTTATTTCTTTAGAAATGTATCCGTCAAACAGGTGTTATCAGTTTTTGGTTTTTTGGCGCTTTCAAGAGTCATTTTCGCATTAATAAAAAAATCACTGCTAGAAGACGAGCAATTAAGAATGTTCAGTTATGTTGAGAATCCTTTGTTTGATATGGGTTTTTATGCGCGAATTCCCATGTATTTTTATTCGAATTTAGTTTATATAGAAAAACTGATTTTACCTTATCCACTGAGTTTTTATTATGGCTACAATGCAATTCCTTTAGTTGGATATACAGACTGGCGTTTCTTCGTCTCGGTTGGAATCATGTTAGTGGCGCTGTATTTTATTTTCATTGGTTTGAAGAAAAAATCAATAATTTCATTTTCTATACTATTCTTTTTAATGTCAATCGGTGGTGCAGCCAATTTATTAAGTCCAATGGTCGGAATTATTGGTGAACGCTTCGCATTTATTGGTTCAATCGGTTTTTGTATGCTTGTTGTATACTTATTGTTTCACTTCTTGAAATTAGACATTCACGAAACAAAAATTCCTTCAAAAATCTATTTTTCTCTTGCTGTTGTGATTTTGCCTTCATTCATTTTCACAATCAATAGAAACAAAGATTGGATGTCAAAAAAGAGTCTTTATGTTGCTGACTGTAATCAGTTAGTAAATTCTGCTAAAGCTAATTCATTGCTGGGTTCTGAACTACAAGAAGAGGCCTATAAAATTCAAAAAGAAAGCATTTACAAAAACGATGAGATGATGGATAAAGTTGATTCAGCCATCCTATTTTATGACCGATCATTGAAAATTTTCCCATATTACGAATCAAATTTAAACAATAGAGGTGCACTTTATTTTACGTTCTATTACGATTACTTAGAATCCAATCGTTCATTTAGAGTTTCAACCGAACGTAACAAAACGTATTACGAAGGGACGTTGAACATAGGAAATTCCTACGCAAAATTAGCAGAAGGATATTCCAATTTGATGTTCAATCTTCCACTTTCTAATAAAGGGAAGACGATTCAAATTAAGAAAATTGATTCTTTTTATCGTAAAGAAAAAATTTACCGAACGCTTGCCATTATTCGCCAATTTGAGGTAAATGCTTCTCAACAATTGAAGAATGGCGTGAATACTTCAGCTGTTCAAATGTTGATATTAAATGCTACGAACTTAGAAAAATTAGATCCATTACTTGCTAAACTTCAATTTTCTGCTAAAATCACTCAGTTTTTAAATCTTGCTTTGCAGCAGAATAAAATTCCAAATACACAGCCATTAAATGTATTTAGAAAATCTTGTATAGAATTGATGGAAAATGAGCTTAATCTTAACGATGATGAATTAAAAGCAAGTTGTGAAAAACTCAAGCTGTTGTATTTAGATTCAGCGAAAATTTACTTCGATAAAACATACAAATTGAAGCCTAAAATGGAACAATATTATTCTTCCGTTTCTCAATTTGCAATGCTCCTAGCTGATTATAAGTTATTGATTAAAGTTCAAAATCAATATTTGAAAAATTTTAAGAATAAATATAACACTCCACAATTTGTTCAATTAGCAAATGCATATTATTCACTTGGAGACATGCAAAATGCGAAATTGTATTTCAAAAAAGGAATGAAAGATTTAATGGACGAAAAAAATGCGCTTTCAGCTAAAACTATTCAAACTCAGGCAGACAAAAATAGAATCCTTGGATTAGAAAACGAAGTAATTCGTCTGAAAGCTTTTGTTCAGAATTTGAAAGCAGCTAGAAAAGCCAATTGAAATGAATTTAGATCATTCAACAAATTCATTTCAAACACATTACATCCTTGGAATTGGTCGCTCTGGAAGTACGCTTTTAACAACCTTACTAAATGCTCATTCCCAAATTAAAGCCATTCCTGAAGTGCCAATTGCTACTTTTTTTGCGTACAAGTATGGAAAAATAAAGTCTGAAAACAGCGAATTAGAAAAGAACGCCAAAGAATATTTGGAAGCGATTCAAAAAATACGTCCAAAACATTTAGTGAATTTACATGCTGAAAAACTTTTAACAGGAGACTTAAAATATAACTCTTATTCAGCATTTCTTAATAAAGTATTTTCAAATTTTGACATTCTTGAAAAGCAAGGAAATTACCCAATTGTCGTGGACAAAAATCCATATTACACTTTTCATTATGATGCGCTTTGCAAACTTTCTCCAAATGCAAAATTCATTGTTTTGGTAAGAGATTACCGCGCAAATATCCTGAGTAGAAAGAAAAAAACATTGAACAAATCAGGTAATATTATTTTCAATGCATTTCTATGTCGCTTGTTCTTTAAAGAAATAAATTCGTTCAGAACTAATAAAAATTGTTTGCTTGTTCGCTACGAGGATTTGGTTTCCAATCAAGTTGAAACCTTGACTTCAATTTGTCAATTTTTAAACATAGAATTTGAACAGAACTTAATTGGTTCTGGCATTCAAAAGGACATTTCATCGAATATAGAAAGTGAGAAATCTGAAAAATTCATAAAAGAACATTTTAGTGAATTGAAAAATCCCGTTCATTCTGGTAATACAGAAAAATGGAAAACAGAATTAAGTGTTGAGGAAATTGAAATTTGTGATGCAATTTGTTCCAAAGAGGCATTTACATTGGGTTACATACCAATATCTTCCAGTCAGAAAAGTTTTAATTCATTGCTTATCAGGAATTTACCAAAATTCATAAAGGCTTATTATAATGTAAAAAAGGAACGCATTCTTTATTATTTGCCAATCGGAATGAAATTAAAACGACTGAATCAAAAATTATAATTAAAGAAATTGAACGAGCAAAACTATAAATCTGTTGATTTTATTGCTGGAATGTCGCGTTCAGGAACCACATTGTTGTTGTCAATATTAAACGTTAATCAACAAACTTTGTGCATTCCCGAAATTCCCATTTCAGTTTATGGATATTCGAAATATAAAAACAAAACAAATTTCTCTTCAAATGATGCTAGAATTTGGATTGAATTGAAATCAAAAATAAATCCAATTAGACAAATTGGTGTTGATGAATCGCTTTTGAAAACTTCAATTGAACAAGCAAATAATTATAATGAATACTTGCTTTCAGTTTATGCATCCATTAAATTTCCGGATAAAAAAAACGAACAAGCTTTTACTAGAATCATAGACAAAGATCACATTCATACCTTTCAAACGCAACTATTAAAAACGATATTTCCAAAAGCTAAGTACATCCTTTTGGTTCGAAATCCATTGGCATTTGTGAATTCGTCTATCGAGCATGCTGACAACAAAAAACTAACTCAATCAATTTTTTATTATGCTGCAGTTTGGAAAGCGTATGCTTCGGAAATTTTGAAATTGATTTCATCAGCTGATAAAGAAAAATATTTATTGGTTCAATATGAAGACTTGGTTTCAGAACCTGAAAAGACATTAAAAGTAATTTGTTCGCATTTAGAAATGGAATTTTCTCCTGAAATGTTGAATTTAAGCCATTCAAAATTCAATTCTTTGAAAGAAAATAATGTCTTAACTCCAGAACAAATCGAACGAAAAAACAATAAATTCATTGCGCTTCAACAATCGATAAATAGTGATAGAATTAATAGTTGGGAAGGGAAATTCAGTCAAGAAGAGCAACATGCAATTATTGAAAAAACAAATGAACTGGCATTAAAACTGAATTATTCATTACCGACAATTCAAAATTCAAAGGTTCATAAAAGTGCATTTATCGAGTGGAAGGTGAAGTTATATTTTAAATTTGCCAAACGTTTTTATTTTCTTCCCCTTTGGTTGAGAGAAAAATATAAAGTAAAGTTGTAAGGATGCGTTTAGAGGAAATAAAAGTAAACTACATTTTAGGCTTAGGTCGCTCTGGTACAACTTTGTTACTAAAAGAATTAGGTAAGAGTCAACATGTTGTTTCAAATCCTGAAAGTCTATTTATTCTCGATTTTCTTTACGTTTACGAACCTGAAAAAGTGCTTTCTCCTTCTGAAGTTTCTTTCTTCTTGAAGCAAATTTTCAAACTTAAAACGGGACGATTTGTTCATTTAGACCTTTGGAAAATTGACCGCGAAAAATTAAATAAAGCAATTGAAGAACAGTCTCCAATTCAGTTCAAAAACCTTATTAAATTAGTAAATCTCAATTCTGAAATTGGATTGAGTACCTCGAATCCTGAAGTAATTATTGATAAAAACCCTCCTTATACTGTTCATTTTGAACAATTACTAAAGCTTGATTTGAATTCTAAGTTTATTGGAATTTACAGACACTATTGGGACAACATCATTTCTCGAAATAAATTCAAATTAGATGCGATAAATCATCCGTATTATCATGCATTGATGTGGTGTTTATACAATGAATCCATGTTTAAGTCTGAGAAGAAACATCCAGAAAATCTCTTGTTGATTCGCTATGAAGATTTGGTAAATCATCCAGAAGAATATTTAAACTGTGCTAGAAAATTCATGCATTTATCGAATGAATTGAAAGGTGTGGAAGACAAAACTTTGGTGGAGAATTTATTGCAAAACCTTAAAAACAATGAGGAGAAAAAAGATTTTTTAGAAATGCATGGAAAAGTTTTTAAAGAAATAGATACACAAGCAATTGGCAAGAAAAACACTAAATTCACTGAAAATCAAATCAATAACATTCATTACATCTGTTCGAAAACTGCAAGTAAATTAGGTTATGAATCCGTAAATTTCAAGCAACCAAACTTGTATCAACGTTTATATATTTCTTGGTTTAAAAGTATCTTATTGATTGTTGAATACAAGCATCACTCTTATTTTCGTGCGAGTCATGCCAAAAGAAACTTATTTAGAACAATTGCAAAACCTTGGACAATTTTCCTTAATAAATTTTGAGTTTATTGACTATCTGAATGGAAATATAAGCAAAAGGAATTAGAAAAAAACTCACTACTTTACGAAGTAAAACCGGCGATTTCAAGAGGAAAGGAAAAAGTTGAATTCTCTTTTGAAGAAACAACGAAGTTAAAACCGTTGAACAAACAAGCATTCTTTTGGATTTAAATTCATTTCTAACGACATCAATTACCATAATAATGCGTCGTTTTTCACTTTTATTGAATGCTTCATGATTGTTTGCATCTACAAAAATGAGCCATTTTCCTTCTTCCCACGAACGTTTTTCATCTTTTACTCGGAAGCCACAATTTGGCAACGAATCTGGAATTTCCATTCCGAAATGACATCGAAAAATTGCATTTGTATCACCGCAATGTGGCAGAATTTCCCCTTTTGCTTCTAACTGATTAAACGACAACGAAATAATTTCAGGGTATTTCGCTACTATTTTCATCGTTTTTGGAAAATACATTTGCTTTTCTCTAAATTGAACATTCCACCACCTCAATGATATCGTTTTCCAAATCGAAGACTGATTGACCATGTTTTTATTAAAATAAGTTTCAGGCGAATGTTCCTCTAAATAACGTGTTAATTCTGCTTTAATTTCTATGAAATTGTTTTCAAAATCTTTGGCCCAAGGTTGGTCTTTTGGATCAAAAAATGCGGATTCATTACCACTAAAAGTATAGTTGTAATCGTAAAGACTGAACCACAATTTCATCATTGCATTTTATTTTTCTAAAATTACAATTTTTGAGTTCGAAATCATTAATTTAACGTCAAATTTCGTTCAGATGTCTGAAAAAACGCCTCAAAATCCATCGTTCTTTTATAATAAAGCTGACTTTCCCTCTTTATTAAAATTGGAAGAGAATTTCGAAACGATTCGAACTGAACTACTTCATCTTCTTGAATCTGAACACGAAGCAAACTGGTTGCAAACGTTTCCAGATTATGTAACTGGTGAAAAGATAAAATCATGGAAAGTGTTTACATTTTTGTTTTTTCAAATGAAAAGTCCAAAACACGCTGCGCTTTGTCCAAAAACTGCTGAAATTATCAATTCTATTCCTGAAATCATTTCTTGTGATTTTTCTTATTTAGAACCTCAAACACACATACTTCCGCATCATGGTTACACAAAAATGGTGTTGCGTTGTCATTTGCCTTTGATTGTTCCTGAAGGTGAAAAATGTGCAATTCGAGTTGGCGACCAAACTCATTATTGGAAAGAAGGAGAATTGGTTATTTTCGACGATTCATTTGACCATGAGGCTTGGAATAAAAGCGATAGCAGAAGAGTGGTATTGATGTTTGACATTCCAAATCCTAATTGGCATTATTCAGCGGAGGAAATTTCCAGCTACAAAATTGAACATTTAGACGATCCTTTTTTGCTTTCTTTTGCAACTAAAGAGCAATGGCTCAAAGCTTATCAAGCCCGTCAATTGCCATTGGAGGAGTTTGATTAAGTAGCAACTGATTGATTTCGTCTAAATTAGAATCACCTGGAGTTCCATGTAGTTGCATCAAACTGGAACCTTTGCAAAAAAGACTTGCCGCTTTATTCAATTTCAAACCAACCTTTTTGTAGCGTTCTTTTGACAATTCAAACAATTGATTTTCTTCCTTTTCTTGATTTGGCAACAATTCGTAACCAAGCAATTTATTGTATTGAATGGCTCTGGCATTTTCTTTAAGAATTCGAATGCGAGAAACATCTATGCTCTGCATCATATAAAAAACAAAGTTCAAAAGTGTCAAGGAAGCATAAACAGCTGCGAAAGAATGTTCGTATTCTTTTTCACCAATAAAAATTCCTCCTTCTCCAAAACCATTTTCAGAAGAATAGTTTTTCGCGTTTATCAATCCAACTTTTATTCCTTCAAATTCGATGATAAAGTAATAATTTTCAGCATTATTGATGGATTGAAACCATTTTTGCTGCATTTCTTCCGTAATGAATTCACGGTAAATCATTTGATTGACAACATGTGCAGCATTGCGCCAATTCCGAACCAATTCCAAATCAGTTTCGCATAAACGAATTAATCGGACGTCAAATTGTTCCAATATCAACATTCCTTGTCAGCTATATAATAAGTGGGCGCATTGTTCAGATTTTTTAAAATCGCACGCATGTATTGTGCAATTACTCCGATGCAAAAAATGATAAGACCTGTTGAAAATAAAACACTCACAATCAATGATGTAAACCCTTTTACTTCAATCTTATCTATAAAAAATTTCCTTAAGAAAAATAGACCAATGAGTAAATTTACAGCAGCTAATAAAAAACCTGTAAATGTAACTGCTTTCAAAGGTATTGCGGTTGAATACATCATCACATTAGCGGTCGTATTTACCAATCCTTTTATTCTGTATCTACTTTTTCTAATGGGTGAAGGATTGTTTTCGATGCTTACAAATTCTACTTGATCTGTGTACCAAAGCAAAAATTCATCAATGAAAACAAAATGTTTGTGATTCTCAGTTAACTTTCTAGCAATCTCACCTTTAATCATTCTAAAACTACTGCCTCTCCCCTTTTTTGAACCTTCTAATTTTGAAAGACGCTTATAAATTCCTTTGAAAAACTTCTTTCCAAATGATTCTTTTTGAGAAAATTCGCCATATACAACGTGTGCTCCTGTTTCAGTTTGATGTTTAATTAATGCTTGAAATTGAACCGGCAACACTTCCAAATCGTCGTCCATTGTTAAAACAAAATCACCAGTAGCAAACTCAAAACCACAAAGTGTGGCAGCATGTTGTCCAAAATTCTTTGCTAAACGAATAATTTTTACACGGTTGTCCTTTATTTTCAGGGATTTTAGCTCGTTCCAAGTATCATCAGAACTGCAATCGTCAACGAAAATAATTTCTATTTCTTCATTTGAAAATGCGCTTTTTATCGATAAATACAAATCTTGAATACCTTTAAAATTATTGAAAACGGGAATTACAAGGCTGTATTTCATAGATTAATTTTGATAAACATACTTATTTTATGCTAAAAGAGCAAACTAATCGCAAATTCGACCTTTGTGCTGATCGTTGTGAAAATGTTCGTCAAGCTCTTTAAATTCTTTCAATAACTCCGCCGAAGGCTGTTGTGTCTGCAATTTCGTTAAATCAGGTTGACCTGCATCTACCCAAGCTGTGTACCAAATCGAACCAACAGCAATAATCGCCGCACGCAAACGACGTTCCACCATTCCATTCAATCGTTTGTGGTATTCATCACAGAATTCTTTAGAGTAAGTAGAAACTGTTACACTTCCTCGTTGTTCATACGTGTACTTTTTATCAGAAGGAAATTCTTTTGTGATTTCTTTTTCCATTCTCAAAACAGAATCCAAGGCACGATGTGAACCCTCAACTGCTTTCCAAGCAAAGTCGTTGATACTTTTTATATAAGCGACTTTTCCAACAAAATAATCGTAATCTTCAGCATTGATTTCCACCAAACGACTTTCCCAAAGTCCGTGAATGCCGCGTTGACCAGTCATTTGACCGTTGTAATTTTCAGTCGTATGCAATGGAACGTGCGCATCGCCGATATAATGCCCAATATCAGCAGAATACTTTAAAATCAAATCAACATTTTTAGATTCAAAGGCTCGTTGTAACTTGTTTTTCATTACTGAAATGTGCCAAGGAACAATTCCATAAGCTTGCAAAGTGTCCTCTGTAAATTTCGCAACAGCATCCGTCCAACGTCGAGGTATAACCTTAAAAGGATCTTCGCCAGGTTTGTAATAATGATCTAAATCGATGTAGTGACATTGTGCTTCACCCTCCACTGCATAGCGTCGCATATCGGGATCGACAGCGTGGTCGGTTAAATATTCAATGTGGTCTTTATAAAACCCAAAAATCTCTGGAGGCAATGTAAACAC
>RFNX01000086.1 GCA_009926905.1 Flavobacteriales bacterium | reverse complement strand
AGTGATGAAGCAGGGTTGATCGTTGCCCGTGGTACCGAGGCATATGTGGTCATGAATCTTTACCCATATAACGCAGGCCACTTATTGGTTTGCGCCTATCGACATGTCGCAGATCTCACTGATTTAACTGATTCAGAGCGAAATGAAATTAGCGAATTATCTGCGCACGCAATGACGACGTTGCGCAAGGTTAGTGCGCCAGCCGGATTTAACTTAGGGATGAATCAAGGTGCAATTTCAGGCGCTGGTGTTGCAGCCCATATTCACCAACATATTGTTCCGAGATGGTCAGGCGATGCTAACTTCATGCCGATCATTGGCCAAACCAAAGTTTTGCCCCAATTGCTATCTCAATCTCGCGATTTAATTGCTGCAGCTTGGTGATTTAGAGTTGGCTTAAATACTCGCGAACTTCCTTGATTCCAAGGCCACTTTTGAAATCAAGTGGGATGGCTGGGAATAAGAGACCGGCAGCAAATGCATCTGGTCCCATCTGATCAATCGCGAGTAAATATTCGTCACGAAATTCGCTAACTAAAGTTTTATGTTCATCAGCGCTTTCGATTTCAACTGAAGCGCCATCTTGATAATTTGTTATCTTCAAATCGCTCAACGAAATGAGCGCACATGGGGTTCCGCCATCATCGTGCAAGACTAGATATGGCGTCACGCATTGTTCAAAGACGCGATTAGCCAGCATCACTGCATCATCGAAATCGCCATCGTTACCAGTTAGACCGGTGACGACGATAAGTCTGGGCATCAGGTAATCATCAAGTGATTCCCAGATTGCAATTGATTCGGGGAGATGCCCGAATTCGGGTTGATTGCAAAGATGGCCAAGTCAGACTCGACCACGCTTCGGCACTAATAGCTCCATTGAATTCAGCGGCAACCTCAGCCAAAAAGGCGCTCTCGTGACCATATATATGGACGCGTAAGTTAGTTGAACTCATGTCTACAGCCTACGATGGGACACGATGATTAGTGACATTTTTAAGCCCGCGGTGGTGCGACTAATTTCACCAACTGCGCGAGGTCTGCTGCGCATCGGGTTGACACCTAATTCGGTCACCACGGTCGGTGCAATTGGGGTTATCGCTACCTCGTTAATTGCCTATCCAAACGGACATTTATTTGGTGGCACGATTGCTATTTGTTGTCTGGCGCTTAGTGATCTTTTCGATGGCACGATGGCCAGGCTTTCACAGCAAGGACCGAGCCGATGGGGTGGCTTTTTAGATTCCACTATAGATCGCGTCACAGATTCAGCGATTGCAATGGGCTTACTTATTTTTCTAGCGAAGAGCAATGACCCACTCTCATATGTTCTTTTGGTCTCTATCGTTTCTGGGTTCCTAGTTTCATATATTCGTGCCAAAGCTGAAAGTTTGCAGATTGAATGCAAAGGTGGTTTCGCCGAACGCACTGAACGGCTAATTATTCTTTTAACTGCAATTGGTTTCACTGGCTTAGGTGTTGATTACAT
>RFNX01000087.1 GCA_009926905.1 Flavobacteriales bacterium | reverse complement strand
AAATTTAACTTATTCCTTAACAAATCTAACTTATTTTTTTACGCTAAATTTAACTCTTCTATTTACAGCATTTGTTTCTGCAATGCCAATACTTTCAATTAAGTCTGAAGATCCTTTGTATGAAATATCAAATCTGTCTTTTGAAATCCCTTTTAATTTTAAGTAATTGACACAATTTTCAACACGCATCTTTGATAGTTTAGTATTTATTTCTTCAGATCCATTTTTATCGGCATAACCAACGGCTGTTATTTTAACAGTTGGCTCAGCTAGCATTAGTTTTGCTAATTTATCAAGAATTAATTTGTAGGTTGGTTCTATAGTAGAAGAGCCAGTATTAAAAAACACATCATAAGCTGACATGTCGTTGAACATATTAATCAATTTTGCTTGCTCATCCATACAACCATTATACTTTGCATCACCTTTAACTGATGGGCAGGCATCTAAAATATCGGGAACTTCATCACCATCTTCATCAGGACAGCCTTTAGCTTTTCCTGCTAACATAGGACACAAGTCAAATTTATCAATTACTCCATCCTTGTCAGAATCAATATTTTCATTAACAGGCTGAGTTTCTTGAATCACAATTGTCTTTCCTTTATTATCTACTTTTGCACCTTGTAGAGTATTTGTTTCCTCATCAAAAGCATTAATAACTCCATCTTTATCATCGTCATTTAGCTTTTTAATAATTTCGTTTAGCTCAATTTTAAGTTGTTCAATTTCTTTATTATAGGTTGAATCTGTCGTGCTTGCTATCAACTCAGCTGGTAATACTGAAACGATTTCCATTCCTCGAGAATTAACGGTTGCACCTTCGGGAGTATCTTTCTCTTGATCTATACCGTTAATTATGCCATCACCATCATCATCTGCAATGTAGTTTTTTGTTGCTTGTAATTGGTTTCTTATGTCATCAGTCGTCAAAGGAGAGCTACCATTAAAAATAGAATCGCTAATTCCTTTATTATTAACAATTGACCCTAAAGTGGTACTTGGTTCTTCATCAATAGCATTTATAACTCCATCTCTATCGTTGTCTTCCAGTCCAACTTTCGTTTCAGCTATTTGGCTATTCAGGACTCTAATTTCATCTTCCATTTTATTTTTACTATAGACCCAATCTGCATGTTGAGATTTTTTCCCGATGTAATAAGTCGCGCCCAGTGAAAGGTTAAAAAAGGAACCTAAAAAACCACCTATACTTGGTACGTTTTTTCTAAAATCAAATGTCTTGTCTTGTCTTAAATGAAACATGTAAGCAACATCAAGATTTAAATTTATTTTTTCGTTCAATTTAAAAAGTGGAGTTAATCCAATTATTCCATTAATCATATTATCCACAGGTCCATTTTCAATTAATGGTGGATAATTTGGATTTGTAATAATACCAATCTTATTCCACATTCTTGCATATCCAAATCCAACATGGGCTTGAAGTCCAAATTTTTTAGTAAAATCATCGTAATGAAGAACGTCCGTAAAATTAAATACCATTTCTAAATTAAAACGAGTATATTTTGTCGGATTATCTTGATTAATCCATTTGAAATAGTCAAATCCTGAGCTAAACCTCCACCCAAATCGATTACTATGCATATACCTTCCATTAATAGAAAAATGGTGAAGTGCCGCAATTCTTGTTATCCCAAAACCTGAATAACGAATCCCATCGTGAGCACCAA
>RFNX01000636.1 GCA_009926905.1 Flavobacteriales bacterium | reverse complement strand
TAATATTGTTACTGAAATTGCATAACAACTAATTGCAACTTTCTGTACTAAATATATAAGATGGCACTTCTAAAGAATAAGTTTCAGCTAAATAGGATCTTTGTAGTTCTCCATTTGATAAAGTTGTAATTGCTTGAACAGGGAATTGATTACTTTTGGTAGAGCTAATGAACTCAAAGATTTTGTCATTTTTAATAAATGTTTGAAACCTTGACAAGTTAATATTTTCATTTTCAAAAACGTAAATTAAATATTCATTTGTCACATCTCTTGCTTGGATTTTTGTACATATTCCAAAAATGTCAAATTCTTTTTTTATGTGAGTAGAAACAAAGTTAATAGTTTTAGATTTTGTATCTTTAATACTATCCGCAATGGTAGAATAACAGTTTCTTGATTCGTTGTTAATTGTTACAATTTTTAACTGTTGATTTGAGGAATTCATTATTAATCTTGTTGTTGTAATTGAATTTTCTTGATTTCTAAAAATCAATTCCATACAAGCTTTATCGCCTTCAAAATACCAATTACACTTTGATTCAATCCCGTTCTCTAAAATGCTTCCATAAATTGATATCTTTTGAGAGTACACTCTATTGAATAACAAAATTAGTGTTGTTACTACAAGTAAGAAATATTTTTTATTAGTCATTGATAGTTCCTTTTAAGTTACTTAATTGATACGTTCCATTTGGAAATCCAACTAAAACATTATTGTTTTTCTTTACAGCAAATCCAGCTGAGCCTGCAGGTGGAAAATTTGTAATTGCTGGTGTTGGAATGTTAATTGTTCCAATAATCGGCACAGTAGCATTAATATTGATTACCAAATTACCTATCGTTCCAGGCAACCCATAATTTCCGCCATTCCCACCTTGAACATTTGGATTGACTGTTATGGTTACTGGTCCAAGAGGAATTGGAATGGGTACATTTTCAACACCTCCTAAACCTGGTACTGCACTCAAACCACCGGTTGCATCGTCACCATTGTCCCAAATACCTATAATCGAGGTTCCTGTTCCACCACCTAGTCCAAGTGAACATCCACCACCACCACCTGCACCAATTGCAATAGTCCAATTCCCTAGAAATGGAATATTAAAAGATTGACTTAAACCTACTGATCCACCTCCGCCCCCGCCTCCATAGATAAAACCATAGTTTAAAATCGAAGTTTTTGTGGTCATGTTAATTGCTGTTCCTCCGTTTTGTCCAGGATTACCAAAAGCACTAAAATTTCCCCCAAGTCCTCCATTTCCACCTCTTGCTAGAAACGAACCATAATTTCTAATTCCAACATGACTTTGTGGATCTAAAACCCCAGAAGTGAAAGTTGGAGCAGTTGCATTAGTACTTGAAATTGCTCCCAACGAAGTAACATCAACTACTACACAAATTGGCTGTCCAATTCCTGGTAAATTATTGGTTTGTTGTAAATTATATTGAGAGACAGGACTATTTATTGTCACATGATAACAACTATCAATCGTTAAATAAAATACTTTAACCTGAACAGAATTACCACAAACAGCCTGAATTGCAATTGGATACATTCCAGGTTCATCAAAAATTGAAGTTTTAACAATCAAGGTAGTTGAACCATCGCCGTTTATTGTATCAGCAGTAAAATAGGTGCTCGAAAATGTTGGTAAGTTGTGTATAGCAAAAAATGAAATCGTTTGGTCAGGAGACGTAGTTTGGTCAACATTGACTTGTATCGCGAGTGTATCCGAAAGAACTCTATCTATATTTCCTGAATTTAAAGGTAAATTCAAATTGAATAAACAATCAGTACAGGAAGTCATAAATGTAGGCAACCAACAACTTCCATTATAATATTCAGTCAAACTATCCGTAGCATTAAAAATCAATAATCCACTTGCTGGATTTTGAATGTTATCCCTTTCTATTCTTGTCATTCTTGGTGGTAAAAATCCTTTTTGATTGGAAGACAGTTCAAGAATAGCCGACGAATCTGGATTGGCTGTATTAATACCAACTTGACCATTTTTTTTAACGCGCATTCGTTCTTGGTTGTTAGTTTTTATAACTAAATCTTGCGCATCTTTTGTACCTATAAAATTAAGATTATCATTTGTTCCGGCGTTTCCAACTAAGGCCCATGCAAGTGGTCCAAGTGTTTGAACGGTACCATCAGCATAAGTTACAGTAATTGTAGCATTACCATTGTCTACAATCGTTTCTATTCCTGAACCTGCCGAATTAGCAAATAAGGCATAAGGGACACTCCAAAATTGTTGGTTTGATAAAGTGACAAATTCATTTCCTCCATCTTTATCAATTTCAACTTTTAAATAATAATAACCAGTGCCCCAATCTATAGCTGGAAAAAGGGATGTCGATAATGGGGTACCTTGACCTATTACAAGCGAAAATAAACCGTAATCATCAGTAGTTGTTGTATGTACTTCAGAATAAACTGGGTTTCCATTTGGATTATTTTGAATGATGGTAAATCTTACAGAAATATTCTTGTTAGCTAAAACAAGATCATAAGCATCAACACCAGGCATGGAACTTCCTCCAATGTCATAAACGACAGCTTGATAATTAATTCCTTGAGGAGGAGCAAGTTGGGCAAAAACAGAAGAAATGCCTGCTAATAAGAAGAAAAATAAAACAACTAATCTCATAATTTTTAATTTAGCGTAAATTAAACCCAACCCCAACAGTTACAATATGCCCAATGTTCCGAGTAATTTGACCATTTGTAGCATCTGCATCTTCGATTTGACCTAAACTGCAATCAAATCTATATTCGATAGATAAATTAATTCGTTGTGTAGCAATGTATTTTGAACCAACAATCAATCCGCCATGAAAATTCCAATCTTTTAATGCGTTGGTTTCTTTTAGATTATAATTTAACTTATTTACATTTTGTTGACCTTTGACTAAATAAGACGAATTAAAATTTAGTCCAGAATAGATTGAGAAGTCTTTTCGATTTTCTTTATCTAAAATTTTGTAGAGATATGATGCACCAAAAGATAAATAATTCAAATTCCATACATTAATGTTTCCTGCATTTATAGCACGACTTCCAGCTTGAAATGCGCCTAATTCAAGGCGTAATACGTTGTGGTACCTAAATTTTAGCGAAAATCGTGTTGCATAAGAATAGCCTCCTTTGTATTCGTAATTAAGATTGCTCTGTCCTTTCGTATCCTTGTAAAGAAAAGAATAAAATGCCTTGCCACCAGCTAACGTTAATTCCTCAGCACGCATTTTTCTTTGAGATAGACCATAAAAACTAGCTAAAAAAAAGAATAAAAAGGGAACTGACTTTATCATTGTATAACATCTATTTTTAAAGTAATTGAATAGTAATAAGTTGAAACACGCATGAAATATATTCCAGCAACAGCATTTTGTAAATTTACATTTATTTTTTCTTGTCCATATCCATTTCCAATTTGAATGAGTCTTCCAGCAGCATCATAAATTGAAAAATCAATTTTTTCCTCCATATTCAGTGTCGTGGAAAATGAAAAATTTCCATTATTTGGATTCGGAAAAAGAAAAACTTCCCAATCATCTATTTTTTTTGAAACAAATCTAGATTTATTAAAGCCTTGAGATAAAAACAAATAATCATTTATTTTTTCACTTGAAACTAAACTTGACTGACCTACAGTTGCTTGCAGAGCTAAACCATTAGTTTTACCACTGTTTCCACTTGAACCAATTACTTCACGCAATATTTTCTGACTGAAAATAGTTGATAACCTCGTGGCAACAAGAAAGAAAAAAAATACCAGCAAACGCATCTGAAATAAAATTTGTATCCAAAATTAAGAAATCTAAATGATTAAAGTATTATTTTAAGGTCTTGAATAAGAGCTATTTTTGTCTATTTTGAGCTCAACACGAAAAATACTTATGGATTGTTTTGTTGCCAAAGCTCTTTTATCAATAGAATGTCCATGACACGCTAATATTTTTTCTTCATCAAACAAAACGAATTGTTCATTGCGCTCATTATTTGCAACTTTTGCATCTGTTAAAATATCAGAAACCAGCTTCGAACCGTTTAATCCAATAGGTTGTAAACGATCTCCTTTTTGCCAAAACCGAACTTGTATTTTTCCCTTTACATTTTTAGCGTCGAAGTAATAAGTAGATTTATTAAAAGTCGAAGGTAATGAGTCTGTTATTGTAATTATTAGTTGAGGCATTTCATTCAACTCTTTTTTATTTATGGACAATGATAAATAGTTAACTTCTTTGATTAAACAATTTTGGTTGTTATTCCATAAAATCTTCGCTCCTTTTTGTGCTTCTATAAGTTTATTCAATTCTTTATAAACAAAAATTGGTACCGATAGTTTTTTGAAAAGCTCTATTGTTTGAATAGAATTTAATCTTCTTAAATCTTCAAAATCTATTTTTTGCTCATTTTGAATCTTCCGCTTTAGGATTTCCAACATTTCATCATCATCTGAAATTTGAGATTGAAATATTTGTTGCAAACATAAAATAGAGTTATTTAATGTTGGAATTTTTGAGGATAAGCTTGGGATAATTTCGTTCCGAAGTCGATTTCGTAAATAATCATTTTTTGAATTACTAGCATCCTCTCTCCATTTTATTGAATGTAATTGTGCATAAGATTTAAGTTCATGTTTTGTAAAATGTAACAATGGACGAAGAAATATCTCATTCACTTCTTTCATTCCAGCCAAACCAGAAATTCCAGCATCCCTCAATAATTGTATCCAAAATGTTTCTATCTGATCGTCTTGATGATGAGCAATGACAACTTTCGAATCCTTAGTTTTCGATTGTATTTCATTGAAAAATGAATACCTTACTTTTCGAGCTTCGTTTTGAAGGTTTCCTCCATTCTTTTCTAGATGTAATTTTAATTCTACGTTTTTAGTGGTTAATGGAATCGAATTATTTTTACAAAAATTAGAGATTAACTCGGCATCTAAAAAGCTGTCGTTTCCTCGCAAATTATAATTGACATGTAACAGATGAATTGGTAATTTTTCGGAAATCATCAAATGAATTAAAACCATTGAATCTAATCCTCCACTTGCAGCAACAAAGTATTTTGAAGCTTTGTTTATTTGAAAAAACTTTCGAAATAAATCAATTTTATTGATCATGCATTCCATCAAGAAGCTTTTTTACTTTCACTAAACACTCTTCATATTCTTTTTCTGGATCTGATAAAATTGTTATTGCCCCGCCAACAGAGCACGATAAGTATTTTTTTTTCTTATTGTAAATCATGCTGCGTATTACAACGTTGAAATCGAAATCACCATTTGGAGAAATGTATCCAATCGAACCAGAATATAATCCTCGTTTAAAGTCTTCATGACCTTCGATTAGTTGCATGGCACTGTGTTTTGGAGCACCTGTCATTGAACCCATCGGAAATGTAGATTTGATTATATCAGTAAATGTAACTTCAGGTTTTGGAACACAACTTATGGTTGAAATCATTTGGTGAACCGTTGCAAAGCTATAAATTCCACATAATTCTTCCACTTTCACAGTTTCTTTTTGCGCAATTTTAGAAAAGTCATTTCGAACTAAATCAACAATCATAATGTTTTCGGAACGCTCTTTTGGACTATTTTCAAGTTGAATTTTTATCAGGTTATCTATTTGTAAATTTGAATCTCTTGGGGCTGTACCTTTAATCGGTTGAGATATTAATTGCTCTCCTTTTTTTTGTATAAAACGTTCTGGACTACCGCAAAACACTAAGAGGTCATCTATTTCGACATAACTTGAAAATGGAGCTTTTGAAATATTATTTAATTTGAAATACGTATCTAAAGCATAAGTAATTTCAATATTATCGGCATAAAACTCTTGACAATAATTGATTTCATAAATATCTCCACTTTGGATATATTCTTTTAGTTTTTTAACTGTTTCAATATACTTTGTTTTTGAAGTTCTTTCTTTGAAATTAATATTGAATTTATGGAAATTGTTATCTGTTTCCTCCTCAGTAAAAGTGTCTAAAAACTCAAAACTTTCCTCTGTTCTTTCACCTTGTAAGAAGGTATAATTCTCTTTATTTAGTTGAACAACATATTTTGGTTTCCAAAAAATCACCTTTGGAAATTCTATACCATCAAAATTGTTTGATTCTAAATTTTCTAATTCGTTCTTCAGGTCATAATTCAAACATCCAAATAGGTAACTGTTTGCATGTTTGTCTATGAATTGTTGGAGTTGATTGAGACAATTTTTATCATTACATTTGAATTGTTCGTCGATTCCAAAAGCTAAAATTCCCGTTCCATCATTACTATTCAAATAGCAAATGCCTTCCATTATTATCAATTTTAAGTTAAAGTTAATCTGATTTTCTATATTGTATTTTGAAAAGATATTTTTAGGCAAAAAAAAACCGCTCATTTCTGAGCGGTTTCCTAATTCAAAGAATTAATTATTTTTTGATAACAATTTTCTCAGTTGAAGTTGAGTTACCAATAGTAACGTTTACAAAGTAAACACCTTCGTTCAATCCTGAAGTTGAAATAGAAGTTGAAACTCCATTAACTGTTGTGTTTTTAACTACTTTACCAGCTAAATCTGTAATTGAAATTGCAGCGCTTGCTGAAGAATTCAATTTAACATTGATTACATCATTCGCAGGGTTTGGAGAAACACTGAAGTTAGAAACAGTATTCATTTCATTTACATTTAAAATTGGATCAAAGTTCATACGTACCATTGGTGTTGCAGTTGTGTAATACCAAGTTTGGTCAGTGTAATCAAAATAGAATGAAGTTGATCTTTCTGATGAACCAGCTGTTGCAACAACTAAATCATTTGTAGCTCCACCGTCACCATTTGAACCAGCTACTATCAAATATGATTCGCCAGCATTTAATGTATTAGATCCATTAATTAAAGTTAAAGTGATTTTTTGACCTAATTCTGCAGCAGTTAATGTATGAGGAAGTGATTCATCAACGAAAACGAAATCTCCGGTTGCTGGGTCAATTGAATAAAGTTTAACGAACATTTCTGCACCAGCTACAGCTGTTGTTGTAACAACTGCATCAATTCCTTTTAAATCAATTGTAGAATAGATGTCGAAAATGTTACCAACCTCAAAACCTTCACCTTGGTTAAATGAACCTGAAACAATTGTACCTAAGTCTCTACTATAGATATAATTATTGATTGCAATAGTTGCAGCAGAGGCAACAGCATTATTAGACATATCAGCATCTGTTGCTGTTGCCATTACAGATAAATTTACAACATGGTTAGCAACTGTAGCAGCAGGAGTAAATTGAGCAGCAACATCTAAAGTATCAAAAGTTCCAGCAGTAAGAACTGAGGCAACTGAAGAAGAGGTATAAGACGCGCTAGGAACAGCAGCAGTAAAAGTAACACCAGTCTGATCTAAAGCACCGATATTTGAAACAATTCCACCGAAATCAATTGGAGAAACTTGTGTTGTTGGAATTTGATAATAAGGTAATCTTGCCCCCCATGGACCAAGAGATCCCCAATATGCACCAATTATTGATAAATCATTATCTTCAGGAACAAAGATAGATACATCATCTACTGCCCAATACCAAGCCCAATAATCATGGTCATCATAATAAAACTGAACCAACACTTGAGATTGTCCTCCTGCTACTGATGAAATGTCAATAATAGTTGTTTCAGGATTTGCTGAATTTTGATTAGGTGTTGAATAAGTTGTTTCGTCAGAAATATCAAAATCTGTCCAAGTAGCGCCGTTGTCTCCACTCACACGAACACCTCTTGTCTCATGCCACCATCTAAAGTTGTGACTGTATTTTAATTTTACTATTGGATTTCCAGTTAAATCAATTGGAACTGCGTTTGTTGCAGTTGTAACTATCGGAAATCCATCATTATCAGCAGTATTGTTTGCATCAGAATTTATGAATAAAAAACCATTAGATGCAGTTGCTGATCCAAATGGACTCAATACTGCAACCGGAATAACAGTTGGTGTTGTTGAAAATTCCCAACTAATACCTGAACTTCCTGTATTTGCTAATGTCCAATCTGCTGGTTGAGAAAAATCATTTGACCATAAAGTTGTAATCTTTTGATTTGAGAT
>RFNX01000281.1 GCA_009926905.1 Flavobacteriales bacterium | reverse complement strand
TTTATTCTTTACACGAACACGTTTCTGTACAAGTTTTAGAGGTAGATGCAAGCAGAAAAAGAGTTGGTTTGAAAAAAGTGAAATAAGATTTTTGATGTTGAATGTTTGATTATTGATTGAAATGGTATCAATTTTGCAAACCCTACGTCAATAAAATTTTTAATTAACCTTCAGCTAACAATTGTTCCTTATTTTTACATCAAAATTTTAAATATGCGTTTTACACTTCTGTTTGCCTTATTCGTTTCGACATCACTTTTTGCTCAAAAATCAAGAGCAATTGCATTTTATAACGTTGAAAATTTGTTCGATACAATTGATGGAACCAACGACGATGCAGAGTTTCTACCAAAAGGAAGATTGGAATGGGTTTCGAAAAGATACAACGAAAAGTTATCGCACATCCGTGAAGTATTGACAAGTATGAACTATCCAATGGTTTGTGGTTTCAGTGAAATCGAAAACGGAGAAGTAATCAAAGACATCATCAAAAAACAAAAAGCATTCAAAAATTACGCTGTAGTCCATTACAACAGTTTAGATGCGCGTGGTGTGGATGTTGCAATGATCTACGACAAGAGCCAGTTGAAATTAATGAAATCAGGATTCATTCGTTACGTTTTACCTGGAGACACCACTCCAACTTCGCGCGATATAGTTTGGGCAAAATACAAAATCAATAACGAGAATTTATTTGTAATGGTGAACCATTGGCCAAGTCGCCGTGGAGGAAATGAAGTAAGTGAGCCAAGACGTATCAAAGCAGCAGAATCTGCAAAAGCGTTCATCGATTCAGTTATGACAGCCGATGCAAATTCAAAAATCGTACTTATGGGCGACTTGAATGATCATCCAGAGGACAAAGCACCACAAATTATCGCTACTAAATTAACACCAATGATTACGAAAGCTTCAGGAGAATTTGGTGGCTCCTATAACTACAAAGAACAATGGGAAATCATCGACCACATATTTGTTTCTCCTGGGTTCCAAAATGCAGGAACTGTGAAAGTTGTTCCAAACTCAGGAAAAATCAATTCGTTTCCGTATTTAATTACGGAATACAAAGGTGTTAAAGTTCCTTTTAGAACCTATGCAGGACCGAAATTCTTAGGTGGCTACAGCGATCATTTACCAGTTTCAATTGAGGTTAGTATTCCTTAATATTCCTCTAATTTTATTTCTACTTGGGTTAAAAGTATTTGTAAGTTTTTTGAAAATTAATTTAGATAATTGGTTTACATCAGCCATCTAATAAAAATTAATTTTAAATCTTTACTCCTCTGTTTCTTAACCGAATTCTATCATTCGCTTAATTTTTAATTAATGTAAAATGTCGATTTTTAACCACCTAAAACTGTGTATGAAATCAATTTTTACTTTTCTTAGTTTCTTTTCTATTTATTGTATTTTACATGCGCAAGATGTTGTTCGTGGACCTTACCTACAATCGCCAACAGAAAACTCAATCGTTATAAAATGGAGAACAGGTGTTGCTTCAAACTCTAAAGTTCAATACGGTACTAGTTTATCAAATTTGAATCTAGTCGCAACAAATAATACTTCAACTACTGAACACACAATCACGTTGGACAACCTTAATCCTGCAACAACATATTATTATGCTGTTGGGTCAACAAGTTCACTTTTTACCATTCCGTCTGATTCTTTTCGATTCAAAACCAACCCAATTCCTGGAATAGCTGTTCCAACACGTGTTTGGGCCATTGGCGATTTTGGGAAAGGAAATTCAGAACAAGTAGCAGTGAAAAATTCCTATTTGAACTATTCAGACAGTATTCCAACCGATGTTTGGATTTGGTTAGGAGACAACGTTTACGACGATGGAACAGACGCTGAATATCAACAGAAATTGTTTCAATTGAATGGTTTTTCAGATGTTTTTAATTCGATTCCTTTTTGGCCAAGTCCAGGAAATCATGATTACAATGAAGTTTGGCAAGAAAGTGTTTTCTTTGGAATTCCATATTCCAATATAGACTTTGCAGATCATCAAGGTCCTTATTTTGACATGGTTCACGTTCCAACACAAGCAGAGGCAGGCGGTTATCCTTCGCAATACGAACTTTTTTATTCTTTTGATTACGGCGATGTTCATTTTCTTTCATTAAATTCAGAAGTATATGATTTCACGCAAACATTTTCAGGAATCAATCAAATGAAACAATGGATTGAACAAGATTTAATTCAAAATAACAAAACATTTACAATCGCCTATTTTCACCAACCACCTTATTCAAAGGGCTCACACGATAGCGACGATCCGCAAGAATTAGTAATGAAAGCCATGAGAGAAAAAATTATTCCCTTACTGGAAACATATGATATTGATTTGGTTATTTGTGGCCACAGTCACGTTTTTGAACGCAGCAAATTGATTCACGGTCATTATGGAAATTCATTTTCTTTTGAACCTAGCACCATGTTGAAAGATAGTACCAACGGTAACTTTTCTCAAGGAAACGCCTATCGAAAAGATGGATTGAATAATACACCAGACGGGACAGTTTACGTCGTTTGTGGGAATTCTGGAAGTAAAGAAGATGCACCTTCACTAAATTATCCAATCATGGAATACGTGGACGGTGGCGATCAAGCTTGCGGTTCTTTTGTGATGGACATTTACAAAAATAGATTAGATGGTAAGTATTTACATATGGATGGCACAGTAAAAGATGAATTCACAATTCTAAAATCCAATTTGAATGTTCAAGTTCCGGATATCTATATTTGTGAGGGCGAAGATGTAAC
>RFNX01000162.1 GCA_009926905.1 Flavobacteriales bacterium | reverse complement strand
CCTCAAAATAAACCTTTATTGAACGAGATTCTTCCAAAACCAATTGATAACGATTATGTTTCTTTAAAATACATCATTGTTCCTAAAGAGGTTCACGATGAATATAAAAATTCACCCAAAATTCCTCTTTATCAGATGATAGCAAAGAATGTAGGCATAAAACGAGCAAAAGGTGAGTTTATTTTATGTACAAATATTGATATAATTTTCTCAAATGAATCTTTTGATGAACTTGCAAAAAAGGAACTGAAAAAAGGAACTTTTTACCGAGCAAATCGCTGTGATATTCCTGCAGATGTATTAGATATTGAAAGCGAGGTAAAACAGTTGAATTATAGCAAATTAAACATCATAAAAAGAATTGGAAAAACGCAAGGACATGAAGCGATTTTTTTATTTCCATTTTTTAAATCAATCATTTATAAATTCTCAAGATTATCATTTTTACTTAATAAGATTTTACTTTTTCTTTGGAAGAGATCAAATAAAAATGAATTTCCTTTTTTTGTAATAGATTTTGATGCGTGTGGTGATTTTACACTTATGTCAAAAAAAGATTGGTTGGACATTGAAGGCTATAATGAACTGGATATGTATTCCATTCATATTGATAGTATGGCTTTATGGGCAGCAAGTGCATTAGAAAAAAAACAGCACATATTTTCACAAGAAAAATGTATTTATCACATTTATCATGAAGATGGTTGGGAGTCAAACGATGTACTAAAAACAATTCGATTCTTAGAAAATAAACCTTGTTTGGATTACAGCATCGTGCATAAAGGAGGCATGCAAATTATTCAAGAAAGAAAGACATGGAGAATCAATGATGAAAACTGGGGCCATGTTAATTATAATTTAGAAGAAATAACTTTTTGAGTTGAAGAATTGTTTCGTTATTAACCAAATAGCGTAAAGGAAATGAAGTAATTTAATTACTTTAGAATTTAAAATTATCGCTTTAAACTATGATGACACCTATTTATGTTATACTTAATCAAGTGTATTTAACGAATAACTTGCTCTTAAAATGATAAAAAATGATAAGGATTATAGTTTGCTTTATGGAGTATTTTTAATGACGTTTTTTTTCCTCGTTTATTTAAACTTAGCTTCTACAGTAAATCAAGAGGAAATTGACTGGATGTTCAATAATTCATTTACCTACATCGATTTTCAAAAAAATTATCCCAATTACACCTTTACAGCTTATTTGTTGTTTAAAGTTATTCCATTTTCTGGAACTGCAATTTTGATTTTGTTGCACATTGCATTAATTCTAAAATCCAAAAAAAACTATTTAATTTATGTGGATGGTTTAAAAAATAAAGTGTTTTTAAAGAAGTTTTGGTTAGAAATCATTGTTTTTATTTTTGTTTTTCAGGTTTTGAAAACTCCAAACAATTGTAATTTTTACTATTCTGTGTCGCTTACTTTTTCAATACTACTTTTTTATGTTTTTTATAAAAAGAATTGGTTTAAAAAAAGAACAAATAGCTTACTATATCTCATTTTGGTGGCAATATTATTGCGATTAGTTTATCTTTCTCAAACAGGGATTTATGACGCAAGAGAAGATTCCTTGGCGAGAGTGGCACAGATATACGAATGGGTGCAATTTGGTGGAATTCCTGGAAATCTTATTTGGCTACCAGGATATCATTTGATTATTTATGGAATTTCTATCCTTTTTAATGTCTCTTTTGAAACAGGTGGCGTCTTGCTTAGTCTTTTTTCTAGTTTTGGGTTGATTATAATTACTTATTTACTTTTCGAGAAGTTTTTTGATCGACTTATTGGGTTTTTAGTGGCAGGTTTTATTGTTTTTAATCCATATTTTGTTCAATTCTCTGTTAATCAAATGGTAGAAGTGCCGTTTTTGTTTTTTATAGTGTCAGGAACTTATTTTGCAGTTCTTTATTTTGAAAAATCAAGAATTCAATTTCTAATTTTTAGCATTTTGGCTTTTAATATAGCTAACCTAATGAGATTCGAAGGTTGGATTATAACGTTTCTATTTATGGTGGTTTTCTTATTTCAAAACAGCACTTTCAGAAAAACTTTAATTTTATTTATTCCATCAGCTTTTTCGGCTATTTATATTGCCTTGCTTTCATTTATTAAATGGGGCGATCCTTTTTATGGTGTAACGGCAAGTGATATCGAAGTAGCAATCGCGTTACAATTCCGAGGGAGTGAAATTTTTCATAAAGTATTCTCCTCTATTTACTGGAATAATTGGGTTCCCATGTTTTTTATCCCAATCCTATTTATTGGGTTATTGATTGGAGCTTTCAAAGAAAAACAACGATATTTCGCCATAGGAATCCTTCTGCTAATCAGCTATTATTGTTTCAAAATGTTTACCGGAACTTTGGAACCTTTTTGGAGATATTTTTCTGTAGCATTGATTTTCTCATTACCTTATTTTTTCTTCTTTCTGAAAGAATATGTGTCGTCGTTTTCACTGCTTTTCTTGGTTTTCATTTTTTTACCATATTGGAGCATTCATAAAATAGATTATATCATTAATGAATATTCTTCTCTACCAATAGGATTCCACGAAAGTGCTTATTTTTTCAAGAAAAATAGTTCTCCTAATGATAAAGTGATTCTTTCGATGAATCCATATAGCGATGATGAATTGTGGATAGCAATATCAGGAAGAACTTTAGATAGCAATACTTTTTCTAATTGGTATCCAGGAATGAAAATCACCAGATCTCGAAAACCATTTACTATTCAGCAACTAAAAAAGAAAATAACTAAAGAGAAATTTGAATGGTTGGTAATAGATCGAGCTTATTCCATTGATAGTCTTTTTGAGGATAAAGAATTCGCTAATTATTACAATTCAGTGAAAAAACAAAGTGATACAATTGGTGACTTTGTGATAATCAAAATTAAGCATTAAACTATATGTTAATTGTGCCAATGGCTTTTGTAAGAATCATTTTCAATAAATAAGTCAAACCAAATTAAAAAGTTTAGTACGCACCAAAGTGGCCTGCCATAATCTGCTTTACCACTTTGGTGAATTTGCCATATTTTTTCAATAAATTCCCAGTTGAGTATTTCTGTTCTTTCAACAGTTTTTTTATTTAAATATTTTTCTGCAAAAGGGCCAAGTTTATCTAAAAACCAGATGGAATGAGGCATTTCTAGTCCAAATCCTTGACGTTGAAGTATCTCTTTTGGTAGTAGGTCACGCATAGCTTGTTTTTGAATATATCGGAGATTGTTAAGTCCCTTTACTCTATATTTTACCGGAAGTTTTGTAGCATATTCAACTAAAAACCTATCCATGAAAGGAAATCTACCTTCTACAGAATTTGCAAGGAAAGTCCTATCGTTTTTAACCATTAGGTCATCAATGAAAAAGTGCTTCATGTCAATGTAAGAAATCTTATTGATATCATTACTTTCAACTTTGTCATAAAGATCCCTAAAAAACCGAGAGGTTTCAGGGAATGTTTCTGTATTAAACAATAATTCTTTTTTATCTTGATCATTAAACACGTGCCTCCAATAAAAGTGAGCCTCTGGCACATCCAATTCAGCACCGGCTGTAAATCGTTTTGCTTTGAAATCAAAACTCAACTTACTGTAATTAGCAGGTAGAGAATGAATAATATTCTTGATTCCGTTTCGGACAATACCTGGTGCCATACGATAATATTTTCTATACTGGTAAGCAGAAATGGTAGGATAGGCATTGAAAACTTCGTCACCACCTTCACCAGATAACAAAACTTTTACATGTTTTGAAGCTTCTTTTGCAAGAATAAAGGAAGGAATTGCTGCTCCATCTCCAGAGGGTTCATCTGTATAGGAAATCTGGTTGTAAATATTCTCGATTACTTTTTCTGGGGTTACCAAAATTTCATGATGAATTGATCCTGTTTTTTTAACCATTAATTGCTGGTACTTAGATTCATCAAAGCTTTTTTCACCCATTTTCAATGAAAAAGTATTCATTTTGTGAATTAAACCAAGTTGATCAACTATTGCAAGCATTGCACTCGTATCAATTCCACCTGATAAGGTCATTCCTAAAGGGGCATCAGAAACAAGG
>RFNX01000643.1 GCA_009926905.1 Flavobacteriales bacterium | reverse complement strand
GCATACAACAAACATTCTGCGTCAAAATTGAGCTCTTTTTTTGCAGGTGGATACGAAGTTTGTTCTGCATAACTGAACGACATTGTTTGTGCCACGATGCTGTCTTTCGTAAGCACATCTTCAATTGCAACACGGTGAATTTTTAGTTTATTTCTTTTGTTTAAGTTGTTCCCAATATCGCCAATAAAAATGTAATCGCCGTTGTAGGTAATGTCTTCCCAATCGGTGTTTTTGACATTTTTAATAATCACTTTTTTCTTTAATTCTCCTTTGAAATTTAAGATGTAAAGTGCCGGTTCGTTTCCACCGTCGTTGTGTGCGATTAATGTCGAATCATTGATGTATTGAATTCCTGAAATTTCAGCCAAATATTCTGGTAAAGCTATTGCTTTCTGCGCTTGAAAAGCCAATAAACTCAAGCAAAATCCGAATAGTAGAAGTGTTTTCATCAATCAATAATTAAACGAACTTTTTCAATTTTTCGATCACTCACTTCTTCGATAATGAAGGTGTATTGGTCGAGTTTGAGTCTTGCATTTTGCTCTGGAATTTTCGCTAAATGAAAAATAATCAATCCTGCCAAGGTCTCGTATTCATTGGATTCCTCCAGTTTTAAATTATATGTTTCTATCAAATAATCGATGTCAATTCGAGCAGTGAATAAAAATTCTTTTTCGCTAATTTTTTGCTCCAACCAATCTTCTTTGTCGTGTTCGTCTTCGATTTCACCAAAAATTTCTTCAATGACATCTTCTAAGGTGATGATTCCTGCCGTTCCTCCATATTCGTCAGTTACAACGGCTAAATTTCCAGCTTGCTTGGTGAATTTCTCTAACAATTCTTTTCCCGACATTACCGTTGGAACGAAACTGATTGGTTTCAGCACTTGTTTGATGGAATTCGGTTGCGTGAATAAATCGTAAGAATGAACGTATCCAATCACATTGTCTATTGTGTCGCGGTAAACAATTATTTTTGATAAACCTTTGGAAATGAATAGATTTCTAACAACTTCCAATTCGTCATCAATGTCAACAGCAATAATTTCAGTACGTGGAATCATGCAATCTCTCGCTTTCACTTTTGAGAAATCAAGTGCGTTGCGAAGAATCAGCATGTCATTACTAAAATCTTCCTCGGCTTTGATGCGCGAAGACAAATCGTCCACGTAATGTTCCAAATCCACTTTCGAAAAAACTTTATCGGAATTCTCGTGTTTGATTCCAAAAATACGCAAGACCAAATTGCTAAACAACATGATGATTTGCGTTGGAATGTATAAAATCCAGAAAACAAAAAGCAGGGCAAAACTCCCAAAATTTAAGAACGTATTCGGATTGATTTGAACGATGGCTTTCGGAAGAAATTCAGCTGTGATAAGTACCAACAACGTTGAAAGTATCGTTTGAATGACCAATCCTGTATTGTCGCCAATGCCATAACCAGCCAAAATTGGATCGAGAATGTTTGCCGCGGAAATACCGTAAACAACCAATGCGATATTGTTTCCCAATAACAACATAGCAATCATTCTAGAATCTTTTCTGTAGAGTATCGATAGTACCTTTCCTTGAATTGTTTTTTGCTTTATTTGTACCTCAATCTTTAAGCGATTCGAAGCTAAATATGCGAGTTCCATGCCAGCAAAAAAAGCTGAAAAAAGTAAAGACGCAAAAACAAAAATCCAATCAGGACTCATACTTTTTCAGTGTTTCTTTTAAATGACATCATTACCGATGTCCTTCCTAAAGTAAGCGTTTTCGTATTGTATTTTAGCTATCGAATCGTAGCATTTTTCAGCGGCAACTTCAATATTTTTTCCATAAGAACTGACAGCTAAAACTCTACCTCCAGCGGTTAAAACGGATGGTCCGTCTGCAACTGTGCCTGCGTGAAACACAATGCTGTCAACGATTCCGTTCAAACCGTAAATTTGTTTTCCTTTTTCATACGATTCCGGATAACCACCCGAAACCATCATCACAGTACACACACTTTTGTCGATGAATTGAATGTCTCTTTCGGATAAAGTATTGGTTGCTACACCTTCGAATAAATCAATAATATCGGATTTCAAACGTGGAATAACGACTTCTGTTTCAGGATCTCCCATGCGGCAATTGTATTCAATCACATACGGATCGCCTTTCACATTTATTAAACCAAAGAAAATGAATCCTTTGTAGTCGATTCCTTCGCTTTTCAATCCTTTCACAGTTGGAACGATGATACGGTTGTGAACTTTATCCATAAACGCAGCATCTGCAAATGGAACTGGAGAAACTGCTCCCATTCCGCCTGTATTTAAACCCGTATCGCCTTCGCCAATGCGTTTGTAATCTTTTGCTTCAGGAAGTAATTTGAATGAATCGCCGTCAGTGATTACAAAAACAGATAATTCAACGCCTGTCAAGAATTGTTCAATCACCACTTTAGAGCTTGCTTCACCGAATTTTTGGTGTTCCAACATGCTTCTTAATTCATGTTCCGCTTCCTCTAAATCATTGATAATCAAAACGCCTTTTCCTGCGGCCAATCCGTCTGCTTTCAAAACGTAAGGAGCTTTCATGCCACGCAAAAACTTGATTCCGTCTTCAATCGTTTCTTGTTTGAAAGTTCCGTATTTAGCCGTTGGAATACTGTGGCGCATCATGAATGCTTTCGCGAAATCTTTGCTTCCTTCCAATTGTGCGCCAAATTTACTTGGACCAATTAATGCTACTTTTTTAAGTTTTTCGTCTGCTTTAAAGAAATCGTAAATTCCTTTTACCAAAGGTTCTTCTGGTCCAACGATGACCATTTCAATGTTGTTTTGAAGCACAAACTCTTTCACAGCCTCAAAATCTACAGGTGAAATCGCCACGTTTTTTCCGTGTTGTTTCGTTCCTGCATTTCCCGGTGCGATGTACAATTCATCCAAAATGGAACTTTGCGCGATTTTCCATGCCAATGCATGTTCTCTTCCTCCTGATCCTA
>RFNX01000327.1 GCA_009926905.1 Flavobacteriales bacterium | reverse complement strand
GCGTTGCATGGTTTTAGCATTGATCAAGTTTGGAACCGAATCCTAGACTTGATTCCCGAAAGTCCTCCTTATTACGACAAGGAAGCGATTTCGGATAGACCTATGCGCTTTTTCGTTTCAGAAATTATTCGCGAGAAAATATTTTTGTACACTGAGAAAGAAGTACCTTATAGTTGTCAGGTAGAAATTGAAGAATACATTGAAGAAGGGTTGATGGTTAAAATTCGTGCCTTGATTATCGTTGAACGTGATTCTCAAAAAGGAATTATCATTGGTAAAGGTGGGGAAATGCTACAACGAATCGGAAAAAGTGCGCGCGAAGAAATTGAGAAATTCACTGGTGCAAAAGTTTATCTTGAAAACTTTGTAAAAGTTGATAAAGATTGGCGTTCCACAGATGCCAAATTAAAAAAGTACGGATACTAATATCCAAATTAGCGAAAGGATTATCAAATGAGTAACATTTTAGCAATTGTTGGTCGCCCAAACGTTGGGAAATCGACATTATTTAACAGATTAACAGAATCGCGCGATGCGATTGTAAAAGAAGTAAGTGGCGTAACACGCGATAGAATTTACGGAAAAGGGGAGTGGAATGGGTATCAATTTTCAGTAATTGACACTGGAGGTTACGCAACCGTAAAAGAAGATATATTTGAAGGCGAAATTCGTAAACAAGTTGAGTTAGCGATTCAAGAAGCAACTATCATTGTTTTTATGGTGGACGTAATGACCGGCATCGTAGAAATGGATGAAGTCGTTGCACAGTTACTTCGCAAGAGTAAAAAACCTGTGATGATTGTCGCGAATAAAGTAGACAACACAGATAGAGTAGGGATGTCCTCCGAATTTTACTCTTTTGGTTTAGGAGAAGTCTATGACATGTCTGCAACAAACGGAAGTGGTACTGGAGAATTGTTAGACGATGCAGTAAAATATTTCGATAAAAACGACGAGTCGGTTCGTGAAGAAGATTATTTGCCTCGTTTTGCAATTGTTGGTCGTCCGAATGTTGGGAAGTCTTCAATGGTAAATGCTTTTACAGGACAAGAACGAAACATTGTAACAGACATTTCAGGTACAACTAGAGACTCAATTCACACACGATACAAAGCATTTGGTTTCGATTTCTTAATGATTGACACTGCTGGAATTCGCAAGAAAGCAAAAGTGACTGAAGACATTGAATATTATTCGGTGTTGCGATCCGTTCGTACAATAGAAAATGCAGACGTTTGTTTATTCTTGATTGATGCTGGAGAAGGATTACAAAAACAAGATTTAAGTATTTACTACATGATTGAGAAAAACTCAAAAGGTGTAGTTGTGCTTGTGAACAAATGGGATTTAGTGGAGAAGGACCACAATACCATGTTGGAGTATGAAAAGAATTTGAGAGAACAATTGGCACCATTTAACGATGTTCCGATTATTTTTACTTCTACAATTACCAAACAACGTATTCATAAAGCGTTGGAGACAGCGATGCGTGTACATGAAAACAGAACTCGTAAAATTCAAACCTCGAAGTTGAATGAAATCATGTTGGACATTATCAACGCCACGCCACCACCTGCAATTAAAGGAAAATACATAAAGATTAAGTACGTTCAGCAATTACCGACGCATTCGCCTGCATTCGCAATATTCTGTAATTTACCTCAATATGTTCCAGAATCTTACAAGCGCTTTTTAGAAAATAGATTGCGTGAGCAGTTTGATTTTGAGGGAGTTCCAGTGAAGATTTTCTTTAGAAAGAAATAGAAAAAGATAAAAAAAAAACGTGGATTTAGAAATAAGTCCACGTTTTTTGTTTTTAGAAAATTATGATTGTTTATCGAATCAAGTTAATGTGACCCTTTACCGTCACTTTTTCATCGGTACTTGTTGGTTTGTATCGAATTTTGAAGGTGTAAACTCCAGCAGGAACATCTGTACCCTTTTTACCATAATCACCGCTCCAGCGAGCTTTCGCATCGCGACTTTCCCATATTACCTCACCCCAACGATTATAAATGTATAATTCAAAGTTATAAGGATCAAATCCTTTTGTAAATACTGGTCCCCAAGTTTGATTGTGTTCATCGTTATCTGGTGTAAAAGAATTTGGAATGTAAAAAACTGTATTGTCAACATAAGTAATTAAGATAGAATAGGAATCTGAACATCCAAGGGGTGTTGACGCATTTAAAACAATTGTGTAATTACCAGAAATATTTTCATATAAATGAGTAGGGCTAATTTCAGTTGAACTTGTGCTGTCCCCAAAATTCCAAACATAAGTTGCATCTCCAACTGTGCTGTTTGTAAAAGTTACCGTTTCAGTGCTATTTTCTAACTCCATTGGTGATGCACTAAAAAACGCATTTGGCGCAGTTTCTACACAAATCATATCAGGAATGGTAGTGCTAGCGACACATCCACTATTAGTCGCAGTCAAAGTAATGTCATAGCATCCAGCGTTTGAAAAAGAATAATTAGCACTCGGAGTAGTTGCAAACGAAGTATTATTAATGCTGTAGTCATAAGTAACATCAGGAATTGCAACTGTCGTGAATGATACATTCAAAGGTGTACATCCTGTTGTTACATTTGATGAAAATTGTGGAGAGGCAATTGGAATTACATTCACAACCATTGATGCATTTTGTGTACACTGCGCAACGGTTGGAACAAAATTATAAGTTGTGTTTCCAGGAATATTAGAATTAATTGTACTTGGAGTCCAAGTTCCAACTACACCATTCGTAGAGGTTGTTGGTAGTGTTGCAACAACATCCCCTTGGCAATATGGTCC
>RFNX01000424.1 GCA_009926905.1 Flavobacteriales bacterium | reverse complement strand
CGTTTAGCAATCATTCGTGATTTGTTGGAAGGTCGAGTTATTTCCTCACTTACAGCTATCATGGAAGAATTAGATGGATTGCTTTCGTGGGATGAATTGAAACTTTACCAAGCATCAACTTTGAGATAATATGTAAAAATCAAGGTTTTATTTGTTTTTCAATAAAATCAATTAAACGAATTCCAAATAACGAACTTTTTAACTACCTTGTTGTTTTTAAACTAAACATCTTTTCATGCCATTTTCTGGTTATGTCTTTACTCCTTACGAAGCACCTGAACAATCAACTTTTGATAAATTATTTGATATTTTCAGTGAATTAATTACACATACTTCTGGCGATGTAGATGAAGCGCTCGATTGGCTTAACATTCTAGATAAAGAATATTCGTTGACAACGGAAGACTATACGATGGAGGACTTCATTGAAGATTTAAAAAAGAAAGGATTCTTACGTGAAGAAATAAAACCTGATGGGAATGGACAACTATCAATAACGGCAAAAACTGAACGTATTTTACGCAAAAATGCTTTGGAACAAATTTTTGGTAAAATCAAAAAAAATGGTGCTGGAAATCATAAATCCAAAAAAAGTGGACAAGGTGATGAAACAACTGGTGAGTTTCGAGATTTTCAATTTGGTGACAGTATTGAAAATATTTCAATGACCGAGAGCTTAAAAAACGCTCAAATAAACAATGGCGTTGGCGATTTTCATCTCACAGAAAAAGATTTAGTTGTGGAAGATATGCACCACAAATCTCAAATGAGTACCGTTTTGATGATTGATATCAGCCACAGTATGATATTATATGGTGAAGATCGAATCACTCCTGCAAAAAAGGTTGCAATGGCATTGGCGGAATTAATTACAACTTCTTACCCTAAAGATACTTTAGATGTAATCGTTTTTGGAAACGATGCTTGGCCAATCAAAATCAAAGACTTGCCTTATCTTAATGTTGGTCCATATCATACGAATACAGTAGCAGGTTTGGAATTAGCAATGGATATTCTTCGCAGAAAACGAAACACCAATAAGCAAATTTTCATGATTACAGATGGAAAACCAAGTTGCCTGCGTTTACCCGATGGGAGTTATTACAAAAACAGCAATGGTCTTGATCAAATGATTGTTGAAAAGTGTTACAACATGGCGGCTCAAGCACGAAAAATGCACATTCCAATAACCACTTTTATGATTGCACAAGACCCTTACTTACAGTCATTTGTAGAAAAATTTACACAATCAAATAAAGGTAAAGCATTTTACACTGGTTTAAAAGGATTGGGAGAAATGATTTTCCACGATTACGAAACAAATAGAAAAAAACGAATTAATTGATAATGGATACAACAATAAACACACTTGGTGCTTTGAAAGCCGCTGGTTACATTTCAAAAAGTATTAAAACAGAACTTCGAGACAACTTAATTGCAGCATTAAAAACCAATACGACAACGTTTCCCGGCATGCACGGTTATGAACAAACTGTCATTCCTCAAATTGAACGCGCCATACTTTCTAAGCACAATATTAATTTATTAGGATTGCGAGGACAAGGAAAAACAAGAATAGCTCGTTTGATGGTTAATTTACTCGACGAATTCATTCCGGTTGTAAGTGGAAGCGAAATGAACGACGATCCTTTTCAACCAATCAGTCGTTATGCCAGAGATTTAATTGCGGAAAAAGGAGATGATACTCCGATAGTTTGGTTGCACCGTTCCGAGCGATTTTTTGAAAAACTTGCAACTCCAGATGTGACAATTGCAGACTTAATTGGCGACATCGATCCGATAAAAGCAGCTAATTTAAAATTAAATTATTCGGATGAAAGAGTCATTCATTTTGGAATGATCCCTCGTGCCAATCGTTGTATTTTCGTGATTAACGAATTACCTGATTTACAAGCACGTATTCAAGTGGCTTTGTTCAATATTTTGGAAGAAGGCGACATTCAAATTAGAGGTTTCAAATTACGCTTACCACTTGATCTTCAATTTGTTTTTACAGCAAATCCAGAAGATTATACCAACAGAGGAAGTATTGTCACACCGTTAAAAGACCGTATCGGCTCTCAAATATTGACACATTATGCTGGAGATATTAAAACGGCGAAAATAATTACCAATCAAGAAACAGAAAAATTAGAAAATCGCAATTGCAAAGTGCATGTTCCTGAGTTGGCTAAAGATATATTAGAACAAATTGCTTTTGAAGCTCGAAAAAGTGAATACATAGATTCTAAAAGTGGCGTAAGTGCAAGAATGAGTATTACTGCCTACGAAAATTTGATTAGTACGGCTGAGCGCAGAGCAATCATCAATAATGAATTTGAAACAACTGTTCGTTTTAGTGATTTAATTGGAATGATTCCTTCTATCACAGGAAAGGTCGAACTTGTTTATGAAGGCGAACAAGAAGGAACGGCTTTTGTTGCGAATCATTTAATTTGTGAAGCGACGAAAACTTTGTTTTTAACTTACTTTCCGAAGATTGAAAAACTTAAAAAACAGAATCAAACAACTCCTTATGACGAAGTTTTAGAATGGTTTTATGAAGCTGACGCATTTGAATTATCTGATGAAGCGGACGAAAAAACCTACTTGACATCTCTAAATTCAGTTGAACCTTTAAAAGCGCTTTTATTGAAATACCAACCCAATGTTGCGCCAATTGACATGCCTTTTCTTATGGAATTTGTCCTTTGGGCACTTGTTGAATTGAAACAATTATCCAAAAAAAGAACTGCATCAGGGTTGGAATTCAACGATATTTATGATGATTTGATTAAAGATTTATAAACATGTTGACTTATCGAAGACTGGTTTCATTCCAAAATTCCATTTAAGTCCTAATCCTGTTGAACTCATTTCAATGGAATTCATTAACTTATTCAACGATTTTTTTGAATGAGAATTATGAACTAGATATGCTGTTAAATCAAAGATAAATAAAAAGCTACCTTGCAATAGTAAACTATTTCCATAGCCATTGAATTGATTGTGTTTTTCAAAATTTGTTTTTGCTTCATTGCGCAGCATCAGACCACTTGATATGTATGCAACGTCTAAAGTTGTGTTTATCAAAAAAATCTTTTCTGTTTGATGTTGTTTACGAATAGTTGCTGCAAGTGTCAAATTTGTAGTTGCTTTTCTTGCTGAAAAATAACCTGGAATTGCCAATCCAATGTTCACGCTGTTCCATAAAACATTCATTTGGTGAAAATAAAATGCTTCACCTTTTGGAGTTGTAGCCCAGCCAATTCCGCTTACAACAAAATTTGTTGTAGCCCAAGTGCCAAGACTTAGGATTAATTTTTTATCAATTTTATTTTTCGTTTGATTATATTCTTTAAGTGGTTGAGAAACTGAATAAAATGAAATAAAACTTAGGATTAAAAGAACTGATTTCATTGTGCTGTTTTTTAGTAAGTTACAATCAGAATTAGAGCAAAAAGATAAAATATACATTAGCATGTTTTAAAAATGAAGTCATACTGAATAAGTGGATTAAACATTTACATCTCATCATTTTAAAGTAACCATTCAAATTCATTTAGAGATTTCAATCTTCAACTTTTTCCCTTTCACTTTTTCGTGGCGAATAGTGGCAAGGAGCGCTTTCACATGGTCTCTTTTCACAGCTGCATAAGCAGCAAAATCAAGAACGGTTATCAATCCAATTTCTTCTTTCAATAAGTTTCCTTTTTGACCTAAAAACCCAACAATATCGATTTTATTGATTTTGTCTTTTTTGCCTCCACTGAAATATAAAGTCACCCATGAACTTGCAATTGGATGAGGTAAGTTTATTGGCAATTTGTATTCAGCTCGTGGAACTTCCAAATAATCAGGTGTGTTTTCGTCTTTGTTGAGCAATAAATAAGAAGAACCATTCGCTTTCATTCGTGCCGTTCGACCGTTTCGGTGAATAAACGCTTCTTCGCTGTGCGGAAATTGAAAATGAACCACATGCTGAATTTCAGGAATATCCAAACCACGTGAACCTAAATCGGTACAAATCAACGTGTGGTAACTACCATTTCGAAACTGAATCAATGCACGTTCGCGCTCGTCTTGCTCCATTCCTCCGTGGTAAATGATTGAATCGTAACCGTTGTCGTACAAATGATTGCGCACCGATTCTGTAGCTTCTCTGAAATTGCAAAATACAATCGTTAATTCTCCATTAAACGAACAAAGCAAATCGAAAAGTTTGTCGAATTTATTGCTGTTGCGAACGGGATAATTCCAAAAAGTAATCGCTGGATCTTCTGAATTTGCTAAATGATTGACAATTGCAGGATTTCTAAAAGCCAAATAATCAGGAAATTCTTTGTGTTCTGTGGCTGAAACCAGAGTCGTAAATTCCAAAGCGTGTAATTCCTGATAAATATATTTTATTTGATCTTCAAAACCGAATTCTAAACTTTTATCGTATTCATCCACAACGAATTGCGTAACGTGTGACAAATCCAAGGTGTTTCTTGAAATGTGGTCACAAATTCTTCCTGGCGTTCCAATCAAAACTGCTGGCGCTTCTTTCAAACTTTTCTTTTCCACCGACATCTTGTGACCGCCATAGCACGTCAACACTTTGAAATTTGTTTTCATCGCGCGAAAAACGCCTTCAATTTGAATCGCTAATTCACGTGATGGCGCTAAAATAACCGCTTGAATTTCTTTTGAATTTGTAGTGAGCTTCAAAAATAAGGGCAACAAAAAGGCAAATGTTTTTCCTGAACCTGTTTGTGAAAGAATCATCATGTTGTGAGCAGTTTCACTTTTACTCAAGGTTTCTTGCTGCAATTCATTTAGTTCTGAAAATCCAATATTGGAAAGAACGGTGTCGATTTGTTGTTTTGAACTCATGTTACAAAGATAGTCTGACAAGCACAATAAAACTATTTACCGCAAGATTTAACCTTACTTCACGATTTCATAAGAATTCAACTTTGCTAAATCCACAATCGACATGCTACCATCTTCGGTTTTGCCGAGCATTGTTTCAAATTTGGCGTCGACAATAATTTCTGAGGAAAAATATGAAGTTCGCTGTTGTACATTATGAAAAAGAAAATCATCAAAGCCGTTTATTTTAGCCATAATTTCAATTTTGTTTTCAATTAATTGCTTGGAATTCAAACCATATAATGGACTGTCTTCATTGATGTCGTGCACAAGTGTCCAACTCATAGCCATCGAACTTATTTGTTCAATTTCGAGAGGTAAATTGAAGAATCGCGTTACTTTCCCATTTCCTTCATCTACATGCATCGACAAAATTACTTTAGCAGACAAATCTGTTAAATGATTGTTTTTATAAGTACTCAATCTAAACATTAATCCTTTACCATTTTTATAAGGTGAAATCAAGGCATTTTCACTGAATTTTAAATAAGCTTGTGGACGTGAAAAGCGCGCATAAATTAAACCGGTAATAACTGCAAAAGTTAAGATTCCAGTAAACGATTCCAAAGCAGCAACGATATTTGTGAGTGTACTTGTTGGATGAATATGTCCGTAACCGACTGTTGTGATTGTTTGCGCACTAAAGAAGAATGCTTGAAGTAATTCATTTTGCCATCCTTTTCCAAGATGTATTCCTTGTAAATCACCTACTCCGATAATATAATAAATAAGTGCAAAAATCGAATTTACCAAAAGGTAATAAAGAACGATAAGTAGGATGAATCGCTTTCTTTTCATTTTCAAAAGCGTATGCAAAATGGAGTAACGTTGAAAAAAAGGAATTCCCACACGCTTTACATTGAAACTTCCATCCTTGTTTGATAGACGATTGGCCTCAGCTGCACTTAAATTACTAAAACCAGTATTGTCGATTGTTTTGTTTTTTTGTCTCATTTAATATTGAGTTTGAAAGCATTGGAATTCAAAAGCAAAATTATCATTACTTTTCTTTACTTGATTAAAGAAAAGTAACAAAAGAAAATCAAGGCTCTGAATTTCCTTTTGTTCGCAATTTCCAAGTTTGCTATAGTTTTCAACTCGTAGCGAACAATTTTAACACCTTCCTGAAGCTGGATTTTAGCGGTCCGTCAGCTGACGGATCAAAAATCCTTAAAATTAACCAGTTTCAGTTCTGTTGCTAAAACCAAGAAATTCAAGGCCTGCTTTGTTCGGTAGCGAAAGTTCTTGTCTTCAGTTCTATTTTTTGTTTTTTACTGAATAATATAGTTTTTGCTATGAATGAGGAAACAACTATTTTTAATTAATTTCGGAAATAAATTCAATACAAAATGTACTCTTCTTTTAAAAAAGTATCCGATTCTGAAACGATATTAACCGAGTTAATGATTCCAAGTTATTCCAATTTTGGAGGAAAAGTTCACGGTGGAATTTTATTGTCGTTAATGGATAAGGTGGCGTATGTAACAGCTGTAAAACATTGCGGGAATTATGCTGTAACGGTAGCTGTTGAAGGTGTTGAGTTTTTGAATCCAGTGGAAGTAGGGGAGTTGGTTTCGCTGAAAGCTTCTGTCAATTATGTTGGTAAAACTTCTTTGATAATTGGCATGCGCATCGAAGCTCTGAATCCTAAAACGGGTGTTGTGAAGCATACAAATTCGTGTTATTTCACGATGGCAGCTAAAAACGAAAACGGCGAATTGGTTCAAGCGCCCGGAATTATTTTGGAGAACGACGAACAAATCAGACGTTTCGCAGAAGGAATGGCAATTAAAAAACTTTCTAAAGAAAAACGAACTATTTTGAAATCTGATTTTCTTCATTTATCGAAAGATGAGGTTCGAGAAAGTATCAGCAATGAGAAATGTCAGATTGACTTTTAAATGTCAGATTGATTTTCAAATAAATAGAAGATGAAACGTTCTAATTGTTGACTTTCAATTAATCCACTTTCAAGTTTGTTTGTTATTAAGTTTATAATCTTTGAACAGAAATAGGAAAGAATATTACAAATTATAATTTTTTTTTTTACTTTCAAGGTTCTAAAACCAAAATACAACTTAAAACTCATGAAGATATTAAAAATTCAAGCCCTTCGTGGTCCAAATCTTTGGAGCATAACACGCAAAAAATTAATCCAAATGCGCCTCGATTTAGAGGAAATGGAAGAACGTCCAACGAACTTAATACCAGGATTTAGAGAACGCATCGAAGCACTTTTGCCAACATTAATCGAGCACCGCTGTTCAGAAGGTTGTAAAGGCGGTTTCTTTCAACGCATTGATCGAGGAACATGGATGGGTCACGTAATTGAGCATATCGCACTCGAAATCCAAACGCTTGCAGGAATGGAAGTTGGTTTTGGACGTACACGCGAAACAAAAACCCCTGGTGTTTACAATGTCGTTTTCAATTATATTGAAGAAAAAGTTGGTTTGTTTGCCGCAGAATCAGCTGTAAATATTGTCGAAGCATTAATTGCAGGAACCGATTACGATTTACAAGCAGACATTCAAAAAATGCGTGAAATCCGCGAAAAAGTGCGCCTTGGACCAAGTACAGGAAGCATTGTTGATGAGGCTGTTGCCCGTGATATTCCTTGGATTCGTTTGGGAACAAATTCATTGATTCAATTGGGTTATGGAATCAACCAAATGCGCTTTCAAGCTACGATTACATGCAAAACTTCAAATATTGCTGTGGACATCGCATGTAATAAAGAGCAAACGAAAAAAATGCTGGACGCTTCATCGATTCCTGTTGCAAAAGGTGATATCGTTGTAGATGAAGAAGATTTAGAAGCAACAATCAAATCCATTGGTTATCCAATCGTTTTGAAACCCTTGGACGGAAATCACGGAAAAGGAGCTTCAATCAACGTGACAAATTGGGAAGATGCACTTGCTGGTTTGGAATATGCGAAGAAATACTCACGTCGTGTGATCGTTGAAAAATTCATAACGGGTTACGATTTCAGAGTGTTAGTCATTGACAATAAAGTCATTGCTGCTGCTCAACGTGTTCCAGCTCACATAGTTGGAAATGGAAGAGATTCCATTCAAACATTAATCGATGAAACGAACAAAGATCCGCGAAGAGGTTACGGTCACGAAAACGTATTGACAGAAATCGATGTAGATCGTGACACCTTAGAATTATTAGAAAAATTAAATTATACAGTTGACAGCATTCCAGCTGAAGGTGAAATTGTTTACTTGAAATCAACAGCGAATTTAAGTACTGGTGGAACTTCCATCGACGTTACAGATTTGATGCATCCAGAAAATATTTTCATGGCAGAGCGCATTTCGCGCGTAATTGGATTAGACGTTTGTGGTATCGACATTATGGCACCAAATTTAACGGAGTCTTTAAAAGAGAACGGCGGGGTAATTTTGGAAGTGAATGCTGCACCTGGATTTCGTATGCATTTAGCACCTTCTGAAGGTTTGCCGAGAAACGTTGCATCGCCAGTAATTGATATGTTGTATCCTCCAGGAAAAGCTTCTCGAATTCCAATCATTGCGATTACAGGAACAAACGGGAAAACAACAACGACACGATTAATTGCACACATAGTTAAAAACAACGGTTTCCGCGTTGGATTTACAACTTCTGACGGGATATATATCCAAAATCACATGATGGAAAAAGGCGATACAACTGGGCCTTTAAGTGCTGAGTACATTTTGAAAGATCCAAACGTTGAATTTGCTGTTTTGGAAACGGCTCGCGGTGGAATTTTACGCTCGGGATTAGGTTTCAGTCGCTGTGATATTGGTGTGATTACCAATATTCAAGAGGATCATTTAGGTATCAGTGACATTCACGATTTGAAAGATTTATCGCGCGTGAAATCCGTTGTGGTGGACAGTGTTAAAAAAGACGGTTGGGCTGTTTTAAATGGCGAAGACGAAAACTGTTTAGAAATCGCCAAATCATTGCGTTGTAATTTTGCTTTATTTAGCTTAGATGAGAATGCACCTGCAATAATAGAACATTGTAAAGCAGGTGGAATTGCTGCAATTTATGAAAATGGTTTTATTACCATCAAAAAAGGTGATTGGAAATTCCGAGTAGAACGCGCTACTCATATTCCTTTGACGATGAACGGAAAAGCGAAATTCATGATTGCGAATGTATTGGCTGCAACTTTAGCTTCTTACTTGTACGGTTTCAAAACGGAAGATATAAAACTATCATTGGCTACGTTTCTACCTGGAGCAGCTCAAACGCCTGGAAGAATGAACATTTTTGAGTTCTCGAAATTTAAAGTAATGATTGATTTTGCACACAATCCAAACGGTTACAGAGGAATTGAAGACTTCATGAAATCAGTTGATGCTACTCGCAAAATTGGAATCATTTCTGGAGTTGGAGACAGACGTGATGAAGATATTCGTGAATGCGCACGCATCGCAGGAAACATGTTTGACCATATTGTGATTCGTCAAGAAAAACATTTACGTGGAAGATCAGAGCAAGAAATAATCGGATTGATTTTGGAAGGAATTGCAAGTGCTGACAAAGAAACAACATACGAAGTAGTGACTTTAGAAACGGAAGCAATTCGCCACGCAATTTCTTTGGCACAAGATGGAACATTTATTGTTGCTTTGAGTGACGTAATCGACAATGCAATCGACATCGTTCAATCGTATTTAGATTCTGAAATCGAACAAGGAGTTATTGCTTAAATATTAATTAAATATCAGAATAGAAACGGGTTGTAATGACCCGTTTTTTTGTGCCTAAATTAACTATCAAATGATTAATTGCACCTACTTATAACATTTAACCTAATAAATGACGAATTAGAATATCAATATGGTGTAATTACTTCGCCAAGGTAAACGATTCAAGAAGTTTAAAATTCTAATATAGAACACATTGTCGGAATATTATAAATGACGGATGAAATGTTCGTCGGTATTATTTTTTAATAATCCATTTTGATTGATAAAAGCGTTACTTCAACTCTCTCTTATAAAACACAAAACCATTTTTATCAAACATTCGTTTTATATGTGGAAAATTTCTTTCAAACTCTTCAATTCGTGTATTCTTCATTACAAAATAAACAGGTTTGTCAATATTTCCAACGAGCAGCCACTCTTCGTTAGTGGAATTTAAGTTTTTAGTTGGTTTTTTTGCAGCATAAAACAAATCAGCATAACTTTTGAAACCGATAGTTTTGATGTAACAGTTTTCATTTTTATGTGCGATGTAAAATTCAATTGCCGCATTTTGTGTGTAGCCTTCAACTTTTGGAACAATTACGACAATGGTTGTATAAATAAATAGTAGGGTTACCAAAAATGACGAAATGAGTTGCTGCTTTAGTTTTATTTTTTTGGATAGAAAAATGAATAAGAGCGAAGTAAAAAATGCAAAACCAATCAAGATTTCAAAACCACTCCATTGCACATTTGCCTCTAAATTTCCAACAGCAAATCGATCTTTGATGAGGTTTGATTCCATAATTTGTTGTTTATTCATTGCAATTATTGGAAAAGCTACAACAATCAATGACCAACAAAAACCGACAAACAAAGTTGTGATTTTCATCCATCGCGGGATTAATTCTTTGTTTTCTATCATCTTATAAATTACATGTGTCGCCAAAAAAGTAAGAGGAAAGTAGCCAAGAGATGAGTAATGGATGATTTTAGTTTTGACAATAGTAAACAAGATTAGAACAATCCAAAATAGAATCAACATCCATTTCTTAAAAGCAACAAGTTGTGTTTTTTCATCTTTTTTACTCTTTTTGAAACTCCTTAAAGAAAAAATGGAAGCTGGAAAAACACCAAAAAATAATACAACAAAATGATACAAAAGAAAACCGCCATGCCCTGCATCTTTCGTTTGAAAAAGTCGAATTTGATAGATGAAAAAATCATATACGACATTAGCGTTTCCAGAAATAATTTGGAGAATGAACCAAAATCCACCCACAAATGAAAAAGTCAAAATGAAAATCAAAATGGACCCGAAATTGAATTTAACTTTAAATTTTTCTACCAAAAAATATGAAATTGTAGCCAAACCAAAAATTAATAATGCAACTGGTCCTTTTGTCAACACCGCAAGACCGATGAAACTTGCAGAAAAGAAAACGCACTTGTTTCTTTCTTTTCTATCTGAATAATGGGTAAATTTTGAGATGTAGTAAATGCCAATAAATATGAACAAATTGAACCAAGGATCAATAATTCCAGATTTAAAGTAAATAAATGGTAAAATTGAACAGGCATAAACCATGGTCCATAAAACGCCA
>RFNX01000530.1 GCA_009926905.1 Flavobacteriales bacterium | reverse complement strand
GGCAAACGTCCTGGCAAACATCGCAGCCAAACATCCAATTGTCCATTTTTCCTTTAAATTCGGAAGGTAAGAGTTCGTCTTTCAATTCGATTGTCAAATAGGAAACGCACTTTGAACCATCAACAAGATATGGTTGCACAATCGCTTCCGTAGGACAAGCATCAATGCATTTAGTGCACGTTCCGCAATAATCTTTTATGGGTTCGTCGGGCTCTAACTCTAAATCGATGATTAGTTCTGCTATAAAGAAAAAACTTCCGTTTTTGGGATGGATCAAATTGCTGTTTTTCCCCAACCAACCTAAGCCAGCTTTTTTCGCCCAAACTTTGTCCATAACAGGCGCTGAATCCACAAAAACGCGACCGCCAACTTCTCCAATTTCAGCTTGAATGAATGCCAATAATTCTTTGAGTTTATCCTTTATCACGAAATGATAATCTTCACCGTAAGCGTATTTGGAAATTTTGGGTGCATCTTCGTCTTGTTGCGTTTTTTCTGGATAATAATTAAGTAAAAGGGAAACAACTGTTTTTGCGTCATCCACTAACAATCTTGGATCGAGGCGTTTATCGAAATGATTCGCCATATAACTCATCTTCCCGTGGTAGTTTTTATTCAACCATGCTTCGAGTTTTGGCGCTTCTTCTTCTAAAAAATCGGCTTTCGAGAAACCACAAAAGAAAAAACCGAGGTCTTTCGCTTTTTGTTGAATCAAGGATTTGTAAGCTGATTTATTCATTTTTTAGAACAAACCGCCTTGTACCCAGCCGAAATCTTTCCCTAAATGTTTGAATGCTTTTTCGGTTGCTTTTCGACCTCGAGGCGTGCGCATTAAAAATCCTTCTTGAATTAAAAATGGCTCGTAAACCTCTTCCAAAGTTCCTGCATTTTCACCGATAGCTGTTGCGATTGTAGTTAATCCAACTGGACCACCAGCGAATTTATCAATGATGACTTTCAGAATACGAATGTCCATTTCATCCAAACCGTTGGCGTCAACGTTTAAAGCATTTAAAGCAATTTCTGTAATGGCATCGTCGATTCTTCCAGTTCCTTTAATTTGGGCAAAATCACGCACGCGACGTAAAAGCGCATTGGCAATTCTTGGTGTTCCACGGCTTCTACTTGCAATTTTATAAGCTGCGTCTTCATCGATACCAATATTTAATAGGCTAGCAGAACGCTCAACAATCAACGTCAAGGTTTTAATGTCGTAATATTCTAAACGCGAATTGATTCCAAATCGAGCGCGCAAAGGCGCTGTCAATAACCCAGAACGTGTTGTAGCTCCAATTAATGTAAACGGATTCAAGTTGATTTGAATGCTTCGTGCGTTGGGACCAGAATCTATTAATATATCAATCACATAGTCTTCCATTGCGGAATATAGGTACTCTTCCACAACGGGACTTAAGCGGTGAATTTCATCGATGAAAAGTACGTCGCCTTCCCCTAAATTCGTCAATAAACCAGCTAAATCGCCAGGTTTGTCTAAAACTGGCCCACTTGTCACCTTAAATCCAACACCTAATTCATTCGCAATAATGTTAGCAAGTGTCGTTTTTCCCAATCCTGGAGGGCCGTGTAAAAGAACGTGATCGAGCGGTTCATTTCTCAATTTTGCTGCTTGCACGAAAATATGAAGATTTTGAACTACCGGATCTTGACCAGAGAAATCTGATAAATACTTCGGACGTAAGACCTTATCGTAGTCTTGTTCGCCTTCGTTTTTTGCTTCTTCTCTATAATCAAATGAATCTTCTTCCACAGGTGGGTTTTAGACAAAAATAGTAAGAAATGTTAATTGCGAATTATTAATTGATTCCGATTATGCTTTTAATTGCGAACATAAAGTTGAAAGTTGCAAACGTAGCACAATGCTTACAAGAGCTAACATAAAGTTACATGTTGCTAACGTACAACAATGCCTATAAATTGAGAATATGATGTTGATAATTTACCACAATACTTATTATTTTGAGAACGAAGTGCAGAACCATAATGCATCGCGTCTTTAAAACAAATTAAACGAATAATGTCTAGAATTTATTCTAAATTGTCAGGTTAAATCCAAAAATTAATTGGTAACAAAAACTTTTGGATTTACCTGTCAAAGCGAACATAAATAATTTTACAAAAGCCTACTTAACAATAAATTTTTGAGTAATTTTTTGATTTGTAGTTGAAGTATATTCAAAGAAATAGATTCCTTTTGAGTATAAACTTACATCAATTCGTCCAGATAAACTTGTTGGGTTTATTTCTCTTTTCTCAATAATTTTCCCTGACAAATCAGTAATAATCAACGATCCATTATCGTTTTGTGAAGTAAGTAACTCAAAGTTAATTACATCATTACTAGGATTTGGATATAATTTTAAAGCTGAATTAGAATTCAATTCATCCAAAGAGTTAACTTCTGATGCGTGAAACCATGTAAACCTATTTGGAACTCCTAGAGTATCAAAAGTCAATTCAGCAACAGCTAATTTTCCTTGATTCGCATACCATTGGTAAGATAAAGTCGTGTCTTGATTTACTTGAAATAATTGCCAAGTTGGCGGAAAAACAGGCTTAATCCAAATTGAATCCGTTGAATACTCTATACGTTTGGTTCTTAAACTATTATAAGTTGCTGCTGGTGTTGTTAATTGACCAAACGCATCTGTTGAATCTAAAACTAAACCTGATCTTTTGAAACGAATTTCACTAATCGCAGGTGAAATTGCACTTCCGTCTAAAGTTAAATCTGTTACATACGTATCACTAAAATTTGAACCAAACGTTTTAGGAAAATTATGCACTAATAAACCTGTTGTTAAG